>JAFIHK010000023.1 GCA_017848635.1 Bacteroidales bacterium
CACTATCTTCACCGACTGGTTCAGTCTCTCGGAATTTCGGGGGCCAATCTGGAGAGGGGAGAGTTCAAACGTGATGTTAGCGTTTCGCTACGGCTGAAGGGTGCAAAGGAGCTTAACCCAAGGACGGAAATAAAGAACCTTAACTCATTCCGCTTTATGAGCGATGCTGTTGAAGAGGAGGTTTCAAAACAGTATGCATACTATGTGAAACATAAAGAGTTCAGGTCTTCTCAAACTACTGTTCTCTGGGATGCCGATCTTAAGCAGACACGTACTATGCGTAAAAAGGAGTTTGCGGCCGATTACCGTTTTTTGCCGGAGCCGGATATACCTTCGGTAAATATCAGAATCGCTGTTGACTCGATATTTCTGGATAGTTCACTACTACCATTCTCAATAGAGAAGCGATTGATTGAGGGGGGAATAAGACCCCAGGATGCGGGTTTCTTTACATCGGACTCCACACGGGCATCAATCTTTACTAAGCTCTGCTCATCTCTTGATGACATACTTTTTGTGGCAAAAACTCTCACGAACAGTGTTAAAGCCGTAGATTACGAGAAGATAAAGAGTGTTGATATTCTTGCAGATATAATGTCATTATTGAAATCGGGAGTCATCTCATACGATCTGTTCAAGCACACTGTAAAACATCTGCTCGATGAACCACTTTTCGACTACCGCAGCTTTATTGAGAGTAATACCATTTCAAGGGATAGAATAGCCTCGGAGATAACATCTGTTCTTAAGGAGCATCCGTCACTAACCGGTGCCGGAGCAATCACCTCGAGAGTTATGTCCCGACTTGGGAAACTGGCTCCCGGAAAAGTTGTAAGGGAGATGGTTGAAGAGTGGATTTCGGGGAGAGGTTCGGAAAGTGTGGAGAGTGCGCTCTCCTTGCCTGAAGCAGCCGAAAGCATTGCGCCGCCTATGACCGGGAGTGAGTTTAAACTTCCATATATCTCCGCAGAGTATCGTTCGCACAGAGTATGCGATGTTGACGAAACACTCCTGGGTGCCAATGTTACATTTGCAGGATGGGTGGCAAGTCTCAGGGATCACGGAGACCTTTTGTTTATCGATCTTCGCGATACAAGTAACGAGATATTTCAGCTTAGGGTCGAGAAGCTCTCATTTCCGGATATTGATATGGTTTCCAGGCTTAAACCGGAAAGTGTTATTATGGCCGGAGGCAGTGTAGTGCAGAGGGAGGAGGGAGATTTCAACAACTCATTAAGGAGCGGCAAACTTGAACTTGAGGTTGAGAGACTGGAGGTGCTCAACTACTCCCAGGTACTCCCTTTCGAAGTTCGCAGAGCCCTGCATATTAATGAGGCATCAAGGTTCAGATATAAATTTCTGGATCATCGTAACAACGATGTACACAAGGCGATAGTAAACCGCCATAAGGTTATAAAGCTTATCAGGGATACTCTTGACCGTGAGAACTTTATCGAAATAGAGACACCGGTACTTACCGGGGGAACCGACGAGGGGGCAAGGGAGTTCATTGTACCAAGCCGTAAGTTTCCCGGTAAATTCTATACTCTTCCGCAGGCTCCTCAACAGTTTAAGCAGATGCTTATGGTAGGGGGCTTCGAGAGATATTTCCAGATAGCTCGCTGTTTCCGCGACGAGGATTCCAGAGGAGATAGGCAACCTGAGTTCACTCAACTCGATATGGAGCTCTCTTTTGCAAGTATGAAGCAGATTATGGATCTCAATACAATGCTGTTTGAGACTATAGTACACACTCTCTATAAGGGGAAGTGGAAGCTGTTTCCATTCAGAATTATCACATATGCCCAGGCTATGGAGCGGTACGGAACAGACAGACCTGACCTGCGTTATGGACTAGAAATGCAGAATATAACCGATGTGGTAAAGAGTACTGCTTTCAGAGTGTTCGCCGACCCGATTGAGAGAGGTGGAATAGTTAAGTGTATAAAGGTAAGTGGTAAGGTTTCCGGCAGAGCTCTCTCAAAAGGGCAGATAGAGCAACTTACCGCAAAGGCTGTGGAGAACGGACTTGGCGGGCTTGCCTATATTGTTGTCAATGAAAATGAGCTGCAGTCGCCTATAATTAAATATCTGGGAGAGGATATTGCAGGTGCTATTATATCTGCTACCGATGCACTCCCTGGAGATATTGTTTTCTTCTCTGCTGCCGAAGAGAAGGTTGCAAACAAGGCTCTTGATGTTGTAAGACAGGAGATTGCAAAGATGCTGCACCTGATTAAGCCGAATGAACTACATCCTGCCTGGGTAGTCGATTTTCCGCTTTTCGAGATGAGGGACGACGGAGGTTGGACATTTTCTCATAATCCATTCTCAATGCCTAAGGTAGAACATATTCAGGATCATATTGAGGGGAGGAATATCGGATCAATAATTTCTCAACAATACGATCTTGTAGTAAATGGCAACGAGGTGGGAGGCGGCTCGGTCCGGGCACATGTCTCCGAAATACTCGAGGCCACCTACCGTAATATGGGTTATAATAAGGAGGAGATGATGAGAAGCGTCGGACATATGTGGGAGGCTTTCCGTTACGGGGCGCCGCCTCACGGAGGAATTGCATGGGGGGTGGACCGTCTGATGATGATTCTCGAAAAGCGCTCATCAATAAGAGAGGTTATGGCGTTTCCAAAGACAGGAGCCGGGGAGGATTTGTTATTTAGCTGTCCATCAGTGATATCGCCTACTAAGATTTCGGAGGCTAATATCTTTATCATTAAACCAGAGGGAGATTAGTCGCATTGTGTTCCGATAAACGGCATCGTTTTTGCGGCAATTATAATAAACAAAATTTATGATTACTGTTATTATTCCGACCTTAAACGAGGAGGAGCACATCGCCTATGTGGTGAATTTCGCTAATAGCCAGCCGAATGTAACAGAGGTTATTGTCGTTGACGATAAATCTCAGGATGAGACTGCCCGTATAGCATTGGAGAACGGTGCCAGAGTAATAACCAGTACAAAACTGGGAAAGGGTGTATCAATGAAGGAGGGTATTCAGTGTGCTTCAAACGATATTGTGGCATTTCTCGACGGAGATATCGAACCTTACCCTTTCTACACAATTAAGTTGCTGACAGATCCAATCATATCAGGTGAAGCAGATTTTGTCAAGGCCTCATTCAGCCGTAATGCAGGAAGGGTCACCGAGTTGGTGGCCAAGCCTCTTCTAAGCATCTTCTTTCCAGACCTTTCAAAATTTAATCAACCGCTCAGCGGTATGATAGCCGGCAGAAGAGATATGCTCGACAAGATAGATTTCAGCGATGATTACGGGGTCGATATCGGAATTCTGATTGATATGTACCTTATGAATGCCAGGGTAAGGGAGGTGGAGATAGGATATATTGAGAATAAGAGTAAGCCATGGCATGCACTTGGGAAAATGAGCAGGGAGGTATCTCAGGCTATTATTAAAAAGGCGGCCGGCAGCAATAATCCACACTTCAATTTTGAGGAGCTTGGAGCGCTCAACGAGATCCGCTCACAACTCGAATATGCATTGAGTTCCAATATGAGAGGGCTGGAAAAACTTATCATTTTCGATATGGACAATACTCTCTTAAGGGGCAGATTTATCGATAAGTGTGCCGAAAAATTCGGATTCAAAAACGAACTGATGGAACTTAGAATCACCGAGAGTGAGCCATATATGCTTACAAAAAGAGTTGCAACATTCCTCAAAGGCCATAGTTTCGCAGAGCTCATAGATGTAGCAGACTCCATCCCGATTGTGGAGGGTACCAGGGAGGTAATTGCCGAACTTAAGAGCAGGGGATATCTTATAGGGATTATATCAGACAGCTATGACTTTGTTACAAATCATATTAAAACGAAACTAGGAATGGATTTCTCTCTTGCAAACGAGCTTGAGTTTTCAAAAAGTATCTGCACCGGAGAGGTGAGGATTCCATCTTTTATGGTCAGCAGCAGTAACAGTATCTGCAAGCACTCTCTTTGCAAAACCAATGCGATGCTCTCCCTTCTTGAGAGGTATAAAATCAAAAGAGAAAACACAATTGCAGTCGGAGACAGTGTGGGCGATCTATGTATGATAAAAGAGGCAGGTCTGGGTATAGCTTTCTGTTCAAAGGATGAGCTTGTAAACCATTATGCCGACATAGTTCTGAGCGATTCTGACTTCTCTCCGCTATTGAATATTGCAAAGTAAAATGCACTTTTTTTCGTATAATAATAAAAAAGTTAGTAGCTTTGGGTACACTAACCTTTTTATTTATGAGCATATTACGAGAATGTTATACACTTTTTAACGGTGTAACGATCCCTAAAATCGGATATGGTACCTGGCAGATTCCCGATGATGCAGCACAGAAGTGCGTATTGTCGGCATTGGAGGTCGGTTATCGTCATATCGATACCGCTTTGGCCTATAAAAATGAATCCGGAGTAGGAAAAGCTATTAAGGAATCCGGTATTTCGAGAAAGGAGATTTTTATCACCAGCAAACTCCCGGCCGAAGTTAAGGGATACAATGAGGCTCTTGATGCCTTTAATCAATCAATAAATAATCTTAAAGTCGAATATCTGGATCTGTACCTGATTCATGCTCCGTGGCCCTGGTTCGATATGGGAGGCGATTACACTCAGGGTAATATAGATTCCTGGAGAGCATTCTGCCGTCTGTACGAAGAGAAAAAAATAAGGGCAATCGGCGTCTCAAATTTCTCCCCATCCGATATTATGTCGGTATACAATGCTACCGGGATTATGCCTTTGGTTAACC
>JAFIHK010000024.1 GCA_017848635.1 Bacteroidales bacterium
AGGAGGTCGTTATACTTGCCAACGGAGATTATCCCACTCACTCTCTTCCTCTTGGAATACTGAATAGTGCCAAGATCGTGATCTGCTGTGACGGAGCAGCCGAGACCTTCATTTCAAATGGAGGTAATCCGGCCCTTATTTCAGGCGATATGGACTCCCTCTCCCCGGAAATTCAGGAAAGATTCAGCTCTATAATACGTCGCTCTTCCGATCAGGAGAACAACGACCTTACAAAAGCGTTTGAGACGGCATTGGAATTCAATCCGGAAAAGATTGTCATACTTGGAGCAACAGGTAAGAGAGAGGATCACACGATTGGCAATGTTTCACTTTTGGCAAGATACAAGAGTCAAACAGATGCCATAATTGAGATGTATACCGATTACGGAGTTTTTACCCCTGTTAAAAAGAGCTCTTTTTTCCACTTTAAACCCGGAACTCAGATATCCATATTCTCTCTCTCAGATAGAGCAAGGATTGTCTCAAAAGGGCTAAAATACCCAACCAGTGAGGTTGTATTCGATTCCTGGTGGAAAGCTACACTCAATGAGGTAGAGAACTCTCCCTTCTACCTTGAATTCGAAAGCGGCGATATAATTATTTTTGCCGCATACTAACCTTTAAAAAGCAACCAAATCCCTATAAAGAGTAAAAAAAGAGAGAGTGCCCCTCGACACTCTCTTGCTTTAGTTAAATAGTCAGTAATGAAATTACCTATTTTACCTTTTTAGTAAGTTCGGCACCAGCTTTAAATCTTACAATTTTCTTAGCTGCTATTTTAATTTTACCTCCGGTGCGAGGGTTTCTGCCAGTTCTTTCGCTTCTGTTATTAACAGAGAATGTTCCAAAACCAACCAATGTAAGTTTGTCACCTTTTTTAAGAGTATCTCCGGTAACTGCAATGATTGCATCGAGTGCTTTTCTGGCATCCACCTTGGTAAGATTTGCCTGAGCTGCTACAGCTGAAATAAGATCTGCTTTATTCATAGTTTAAAGTATTTGTGGTAAGTATTGCTTATACACAAAATTAATCTTTTTTTTTTAAAAACAAAGTTTACAAGGCCTATCTTATGGCTTACAGCCAACTTTTTAGAGCCTTTTGAGAGATAATTTTAAAATTTCTTTATCTATGCTCTCGGATAATCTCTCCCTCTGCTCTGCAAATTTCTTAAATTCACTGCTTTCCGGAAACTGGGCTCTATGATTAAACGTGGCATTACACCTTGCTATCCTCATATTCAGATCGCTCTCATCCGGATCAATATAAGATTCGCAAAACCTCTCCCATATATAATTCACAGCACTTTCCGAAGGATGTAACATATCAGTTGCATAAAAGCGGTAATCCCTCAGTTCATCGTTGACAATTTCATATGCCGGGAAGTATGAGACATTGGAAAAAGCCCTCTCCAGCTGAGATACCCCCAAATGGAGAGATGACTTACTTAAAATATTCCCTCTGGCTCCATCCTTAAAGTGCCTGACCGGACTTACAGTTAATATCCATCGTTTATCCCGGAACATCTCAATCAATCCGGAGAGAGAGTTAAACACATCCTCAGGAGAGATGAACTCTCTGTCAAAAGATGATGCACTCTCTTTGTGACAATTTGCAACAACCTCTCCGGTGCTCTTTAGCCTGTACACCCAGGCAGTTCCCAGTGTAAGAAGCACTACGGAAGAGTCTCTAAAATGATCCGATGCCACTTCAAGTTTGTTGTTTATATCTTCTAAAAGTAGATTTTTGTCATACGAGGAGAATAAACCACTATGCATCCAGCTAAAATAGAGATCATTGTGCCTGGTCACCACACTCTCGTCAAACGGAGTGGAGTCGGCCATTCTCTTTATAGCCAAAGCAATCGATACCGGATTAAAGAGTACCCCGAATGGATTCACAAGAGCGTTATACCTGAACTCCCTGAATCTTCTCCCGATCTCATCGGCAAAACAGGAACCCGCAAACATCAGCTTATCCGAATGTGAAATAAAAAAAGGGGGTCTATCAACCTCTACTTTGGTTCTGAATTCCATCTGCAGTAATATTATCTTTAATTTTATCAAGCCCTGCCCTCATAAAAGGAGTTCCGGAAAAGAGGGAGTCAAATCTGCTATTATCCATCTCAAGCCACTCCCCTCTGCTCCTTACAACCCTCTCCACAACAGGCACAAATTCGGTTATTGGAGAGACATTGCCTTTTCTACTCCATGGACAGGCATCTATGCATATATCACAACCGAATATATATCCTCTTGTATCAGGATTGAACGGCTCATCGGACCTCTTCCGCTTCGATTCGATTGTTAAATAGGATATACATCTGCGCGCATCCAGAACATACTCCTCCGACAAAGCTCCTGTCGGACAGGCTTCTATGCACCGTTTACAACTTCCGCAGGCAGATGCAATCTCCTCCTTTTTAACAGATAGATCGGCATCTGTTATAATGATTCCTATAAATGTCCTTACCCCAAACTCCTTATTAATCAACATTGTATTTTTACCGACAAAGCCAAGCCCGGACCTTCTGGCCCAGCTCCTTTCGAATAGAGGAGCAGAGTCGGTGAAGGCTCTGTACCTCACTCCGGGCAGATACTCTTTTATTCTGCCGGCAATCATATGCAGTTTACCTCTCAACACCTCGTGATAATCTTCACCTGTGGCATATGATGCTACTCTCGGATAATCTTTGGGAAACTCAGGGGCTCTGTTATATTGGGCAAGAAAGCAGAGAATACTCTTGGTTCCCTCCATAAGCAAAGCAGGATCATGTCGCTTATCTGCATTTCTCTCCAGATAGTTCATATCACCGTTAAATCCCTTAGAGAGATAAGATTTGAGATACTCCATATCGGAATCGAGTTTTGCATATTGGGCAGAGCCATACGCACAAAATCCCAACTCTCTGGAAAACTCCTCAATTATATGGTTAATTGATACTCTATCCATAATACAAAAGTAATTAATATGCATTTAAAAAAATGATCAATTATTAATAATAATTTTCCATTAATAATCAATAAATGATATATATTTATTACTTTTGCACACCAAATTACTTACAGAATTCACTATATATGACTAAAATACTTGTCGTTGGTGCTGCCGGACAGATAGGCACGGAACTTATTCCTCATCTTCAGAAGATTTATGGCTTTGATAATGTTATAGCCGCTGACATTAAGCCCGAAATGGTAAAAAAGCTGGAGGGTTTCTCAAGAGCAATCCAACTTGATGCACTCGATGCGGCTGGTTATGCCGAAATCGTAAAGAGAGAGAAGGTCGATTCTATATTTAATCTGGTAGCTCTTCTTTCGGCTACAGGAGAAAAAAACCCAATGCTTGCCTGGAACATAAATATGGGGGCTCTCATCAACTCTCTGGAAATAGCAAAGGAGAACCGATGCGCATTATTTACACCCAGCTCTATAGGAGCATTCGGAACAGATACACCTCATGACAATACCCCTCAGGACACAGTTATGCGTCCCGGCACAATGTACGGCGTATGCAAAGTATCTGGAGAACTTCTGAGCGACTACTACTTTCAAAGATTCGGAGTTGATACCAGAAGTGTGAGATTCCCTGGTATTATATCAAATGGTGCTCTTCCGGGCGGAGGAACTACCGACTATGCAGTTGAGGTATTTTACGAAGTGATTAAAAACAGACATTACACCTGC
>JAFIHK010000025.1 GCA_017848635.1 Bacteroidales bacterium
AAGGAGATGCAGACACCTGTAGAGCTTGAGTTTGCAATGAATATGGATGTAGAGAAAGAGGAGGAGGTTCTATTCAGCTTTCTTCAGATAAGGCCAATAACCGAGAGACAGATAAATAAATCGCTCGACTGGAAAAAGGTAGATAAATCGGATTCAATAATCTATGCAGAGAAGGCACTTGGTGCGGGGGTAATAGAGAGTGTTGAGGATATTATTTATGTAAAACTCGATAATTTCGACAACTTCAACAATCCCAAAATTGCCCTTGAGATTAACGAGCTCAACAGCAGAATGAGAGAACAAAAGAGAGGATATGTACTGGTTGGTCCGGGCAGATGGGGATCTTCGGACCCCTGGCTTGGAATTCCTATCAAATGGCCTAATATCTCTTCCGCAAAGGTTATCGTAGAGTGTGGCATCAAAAACTACCATATTGAGCCGAGCCAGGGAACTCACTTCTTCCAGAATCTTACCTCTTTTGGGATAGGTTACCTCACTATTAATCCATATCAAAATGATGGATTCTTTAATATTGAAATGCTGGATGAACTGGAAGCAATAAACGAAACCGAACATGTAAGACATGTCCGGTTTACCAAACCCCTCTATATTTTTATAGACGGAAGAAAGAACAAGGGAATAATCAGACCCTCCAAAAAATAGATGCCCAAATTCTATCAGTGTGAACTAAGGTACTTTGACACCCCTTCACCATCTGCCTTCATAGCATCTTTTCCTTTACTCCAATCGGCAGGGCAAACCTCACCGTACTCTTCAAAATGCTGGAGAGCATCTACCATTCTGAGCACCTCGTCGACACTTCTTCCAAGTGGAAGATCATTGATTACCAAGTGCCTAACTACTCCATTTTTATCGATAAGGAATAGCCCTCTGTATGCAACAGGTTCTCCGTCACACTCCCATACGCCGTTTTCACCAGGTTTGTAACTCCCTGCCAAAACACCGTAATTTTCGGAGATTGATTTAGAAAAATCGGAAACGACCGGATAGGTTACCCCTTTGATACCACCGGAGCTCTTAGGCTGATTTAACCATGCAAGGTGTGAAAACTCCGAATCAACTGAGCAGCCGACTATCTGCACTCCCCTTTTCTCAAACTCCCCCAACTTCTCCTGAAAAGCGTGCAGCTCAGTAGGACATACAAATGTAAAATCCATCGGATAGAAAAAGAGTACCACGTATTTGCTTCCCAGATACTGCTCCAATGAAAAATTCTCTACGATTTCGCTTCCGTTAATAACGGCCTTGGCACTAAATTTTGGTGCCGATTTACCTATTAATGATCTCATCTTATATTTATATTTTTGAACGCTCAAAAATATGCCATATCGGAATCCAAAGCAAAATAAATTATATAGATTAATTTAATCAGCCAATATATAATATCTATCAAACAGGGCAGATGGTAGAAATTGATGGGAACTTAAAAGATATTGCTTACTTTTGCATGGGTTAACAATAACAAATATGAGCGACGTTCTGAATCATGAATGCGGTATAGCTCTGGTAAGACTTCTAAAACCACTGGAGCATTTTCAAAAAAAATATGGAACCTATCTGTACGGTCTGAACAGACTCTACATCCTTATGGAGAAGCAGAGAAACCGTGGCCAGGAGGGTGCAGGAGTAGCCGGAGTCAAACTTGACATGCCCCCGGGTTTCAAATATATAGACAGAGTACGCTCTTGCGAATCAAACCCTATTCAGGATGTATTCAACCGGATACACGAACCATTCGATAAGCTCAACGGAGAGGACAGAAAGGTTGGACAGAGCTCTCTTGCATGGGGATTACCATCCGATACCGAAACTGCCAAAAGATTACTCCCGTTCGTCTCTGAGGTCTATCTTGGACACCTTAGATACTCAACATTCGGCAAAAACAATCTGGATCTTGTTCACCCTCTTAAAAGGGCAAGCAACTGGCGAACCAGGAATCTGGTATTAGCTGCAAATTTCAATCTGACAAACGTCGATGAACTGTTCGAGAGCCTCATAAAGGCGGGACAGCACCCTAGAGACTACTCCGACACAGTTACGCTGCTCGAAAAGGTGGGGTATTATCTGGACGATGAGATTCAGGACAAATACAGATATTACAGGGATAAAGGTTATTCAAAAGAGGAGATATCTCCGCTTATAGAAGCGAATCTCGATATTGCTTCGATTCTATCAAAGAGCAGTGCCGATTGGGATGGCGGATATGCAGTGGCAGGAGTTATCGGTCACGGAGACTCATTTGTAATGAGAGACCCATGGGGTATAAGACCTGCATTCTACTACAAAGATGATGAGATTGTTGTTGTAGCTTCAGAGGCGAGTGTAATAAGAACAGCCTTTACCGTTGACGATGAAGCAATAAGAGAGATCAAACCCGGCCATGCACTTATTATTAAAAAGTGTGGAGAGGTATCCGAGCAGATGGTTAGAGAGCCTAAGGAGAGAGCAAGCTGCTCCTTCGAAAGAATTTACTTTTCAAGAGGTAACGACAGGCATATATACAAAGAGCGGAAGAGGCTCGGTGAGCTCCTTACTCGTCAGATAATCGAAGAGATCGGAGGCGATCTGGAGAACACTGTGTTTTCATACATACCTAATACCGCCGAGACATCGTTCTACGGCATGGTGGACGGAATCCGGCTCTATATGGCCGAGGAGAAGAAGAGAGAGATTCGCGAAGCCAATGGCTCCCTGAGCGATGAACGCCTGGAGGAGCTCATTACTAAAGAGCCCAGAGTTGAAAAAATTGTAATTAAAGATGCAAAACTCCGGACATTTATCAGTTCGGAAGAGGGGCGTAACGATCTTGTAGGTCACGTTTACGATGTAACTTACGGAGCTGTGAAGAGGAGCGATAACTTAATCGTAATCGATGACTCAATTGTAAGGGGGACTACTTTAAAGAACAGTATTCTCAGGATTCTGGATACACTCAATCCCAAAAAGATTGTAATTGTCTCATCTGCACCACAAATCCGCTATCCGGACTGTTACGGAATAGATATGTCCAGAATGGGAGAATTTATTGCATTCAACGCGGCAATTGAACTCCTTAAGGAGAGAGGGCTCACAAGAGTCATAGAAGATGTGTACCAAAAGTGTAAAGCACAGGTGGGGCTTCCCAAGGAGAGCTATGTAAACCATGTTAAGGAGATCTATGCTCCGTTCACCTATGAAGAGGTAGCAGCCAAGATTGCACAGATGGTTAAAAACTCATTCGTAAAGGCGGAGGTTTCCGTTGTATTCCAAACAATAGAGAATCTTCACATAGCTTGTAAAGATAATAGTGGAGACTGGTACTTCACAGGAGACTACCCTACTCCGGGCGGAAACAAAGTTGTCAATACCGCATTCATAAACTGGATGGAGGGCAGAAACGAGCGTCCATATTAAGTTTTACAGGGATCTTAACAATAATTGAACTATTTTCTTCAATTAATTCATTTATTGTTAACTTCGTTCCAAACAAACTTTCAAATATTATGGAAATTAATCTTTATTTGATCATAGGTGTAATCCTATTGATCTTTTTTGCTGCAGGCATAAAAATAGTAAGACCTACACATCGTGCACTTATAGAGAGACTCGGAAAATATCACAAATTTGCAGGGCCTGGATTTCACTGGATAATTCCGATTATCGATAAAATGTATCAGGTAAATGTTACCGAGAGAATGGTAGACGCAGAGCCTCAGGAGATCATCACAAACGATAATCTAAACGCAAAGGTTGATGCACAGGTTTACTTCAGAGTTAAGGCCGATGAAGATAGTGTCAAGGGCTCAATCTATAATGTCAACAATTTCCAGTGGCAGATAGTTAATCTTGCACGCACAACACTTCGTAATATCATTGGAACACTAACCCTTAAATCGGCTAACAGCGAAAGGGGAAAGATCAATGCTGAACTTTACAAGACTCTGCATCAG
This sequence comes from Bacteroidales bacterium, assembly GCA_017848635.1. GTDB lineage: Bacteria > Bacteroidota > Bacteroidia > Bacteroidales > UBA932 > JAFIHK01. The sequence goes on from JAFIHK010000025.1 coordinate 3,951, forward strand.
GAGACTCGTGAGTGGGGTATCGAGATTGTTAGAACAGAACTTAAAGAGATAGAACCTCCAAAAGATGTTCAGGACACAATGAACAAAGTTGTTAAGGCCGAAAACGAAAAGATTGCAGCAGTGGATTCTGCAACAGCTGCCGAGACAGTTGCCGATGGTGTAAAACGTGCTAAAATCAAAGAAGCAGAGGGTGTTAAACAGTCGAAGATTCTTAGTGCCGAGGGTGAAGCTGAGGCAATCAGACTGGTAAATGAGGCTGCCGATAAATATTTTGTAGGCAATGCACAACTGCTTAAGAGACTCGAAACACTTGAAAATGCTCTTGAGAGAAATTCAAAAATTGTAATTCCATCGGGAAGTGATGTGGTTAATCTTATCGGTGAGATGGCAGGGATACTCCCAATTGAAAAAAAGAGCGAAAAAAAATAACTACCGGCATTGAGTTATGAGAATAAGAGAGTTACTAATAACAGCACCTCTGTTTTTCACAATTGTATCGTGCAACAGTGGTAAAGATGCGGCAATTGCTGCCGATAGCATCAATGCAGAAGATTTAAGCAGATATATGGAGGTTATTGCCTCCGATGAGTTTATGGGTAGAGCTCCGGCTACAAAGGGAGAGGAGCTCACCATAAAATATCTGTCGGAAGAGTTTAAAAGAATAGGAGTACTCCCCGGAAACGGAGAGAGCTACCTTCAGGAGGTTCCGCTAATCAAGAAATCTGCCGATCCTAAGATGAAATTTGAGATTAAAGGTGCACAAGGCACTCTGAAGCCCCTTTTTGCAACAGATTTTGTTGGTGGCACACCTCAGATTGCAGAGAATAGCAGCTTTGAAAACTCCGACATTGTTTTTGTCGGGTACGGAATCGTTGCCCCGGAACGGGAATGGAATGACTATCAAGGAATTGATGTAAAGGGCAAAACCGTAATCATGTTGATCAACGATCCCGGTTATGCAACTAAAGACTCTGCACTTTTCGACGGAAAGAGTATGACCTACGAGGGTCGTTGGACATATAAATTCGAAGAGGCTGCAAGACAAGGTGCAGCAGCAGCAATAATCATTCATGAAACCGGTGCTGCGGCCTACCCTTGGGGAGTAGTTGAAAATAGCTGGACCGACAGTAAAATGTACCTTGCCGATAATATGCTCTCAAAATCTCCGTTAATACTGCAAAGCTGGGTAACAACCGATTTTGCAAAAAAAATATTCGTGCTTGCAGGGTTAAATTATGAGGAGCAGTTGGTATCAGCTACCAAAAGAGGATTTAAAGCCGTACCAATGAATCTTAAAGCATCTGCATCAATTGCAAGTAAAACAGAGTACACAAAATCCAACAATGTGGTGGCGCTACTTCCCGGAAACGGGAAATCCGATGAGACTATCATCTACACAGCTCACTGGGATCATTTTGGAGTAAATAACTCATTTAAGGGAGACTCTATTTTAAACGGTGCTGTTGACAATGCGACCGGAGTTGCTGCTCTGCTTGAGATTGCTGAAGCGTTTACCAAGCTTGGCAAGAAGCAGGATCGTTCAATCGTGTTTCTCTCGGTAACATGCGAGGAGCAGGGCCTGCTTGGCAGTGAGTATTATGTAAATCATCCTCTCTATCCGCTGGAAAAATGCGCCGGCAACATAAATATGGACGGGCTCAATATTCTTGGCAAAACTAAAGATATGACAATAATAGGTATGGGTAAATCTCCGATTGAAAAATATGCTATTGAGATACTTAAGAGAGATGGAAGATATGCCAGGCCGGATGCCGCCCCGGAAAAGGGTAGCTATTTCCGTTCCGACCACCTGAGTTTTGCGAGAAAGGGTGTACCTACACTATATCTGGGAAATGGAGTGGATAATGTTGAACACGGCATTAAGTGGGGAGTTGAGCAGATGGAGAAGTGGATTACAGAAAATTATCATAAACCATCGGACAATTTTGAACCGGAAAAGTGGAACTTCGAAGGTATGGTACAGGATATCAGGGTATTTTTTGAAGTTGGATACAATATTGCAAACGCTAAATAATTTTATTGGTCTCTGTTTATAATAAGAGCGACCGGATTGATTCCGGCCGCTCTTTTAATTTATACTCTATCCTCAGATAGCCACTTATCTGCCAGACTCCAGTTCATCGATAAGTTCAGATATATTAACGACAAGAGGCTTGTATTTGTAAATCCATATTACATATCCCACAAAAGCAGAGAGAGTAATCAGTCCGAAGAAGAGGAGCTGCCCGGCCCAAAAGCTAATGCTCAACCCACGTTCAAACGAAAGCCCGAAATCTGCAAGAATGAGAGCCGGAAGAATAAAAAGAGAGTCGGGATTGAATGGTTTATACCTTTTCCTGGCCTTTTTGAGCATAACAAGCAGGGGTTCGGAATAGTCTGCATATCGATATTTCTTATTATAGTAAAGAAAGAAAATCATAAAGTTCAGCATAGCCAGAAGCAGACTGACCGCCTTTATAATCTCAATAATATCACCTCCCGTGACAATTTCACGGTAAATCATATAGAGATATAGAACTGATATTAAAGCATACCCAATAACTATTCCAATACAGAGATTGGCATATGACCTATCTTCGCTCTTAATTTTTAGAGTAACCTCGTCTATTGTCCTCATTTTTTTTCAATTTTAAATTTTGATCTGAGCTCAGTTTTGATTCGGGAAATCTTAGTTCTTACGTTTGGTTCAGTAATTCCGATAACTTCTGATATCTCTCTGGTAGAGAGCCCCTCTATTACCAAAGAAATTAATGCTTTATCGATAACTGACAGTAAATTAATCTCTTCGGAGAGTTTTTCATACCTCTCCTCCTCTTCAATTTTGTCAAACAATTCATTATCTGCAAGATTATTTAATAATAAGGGAGATGGAGTCACCTTTGTGGAATAATATTTGTTGCTCTTCACAGCGTGTGTAAGACAGGTATTTACAGCAACTCTGTAAATCCAAGTGTAGAGGGATGAATCTCCCCTGAACTTTGAAAGGCTCTTCCAGATATTTATAAGAACCTCCTGATAGAGATCATCCGCACTGATGCCTCCATTTCCGTAATAACAGCATATACGCATTATACGTTCACTGTTCTCTTTAACTAATTGTGTAAAATTATCCTCCTTTTTCACATTTAAAGGTTTTTGATTATTAGTCAGGTAAAAAATAAAATTGTTACACTTTTTTATAAAATAGATTCAAATATAGACTATTTATAGCAACTTTGATAATCAAGCATTTACATATGAGAACATTTTTTTCCAAATTATCTTATCTTCTGATTTTATGCCTTTTATCGACATTTAATTTATCTGCACAAAACGACAAAGGAAACTTGATCGGCAGAATGTACCACGGAATAACACGCGATAGTGAAAAGTATCTCCCTACCGACGGAGCTACAATAAGGCTGGTTATTGGCAAAGATACACTATATAAAGTTAGTGTAGGTTCGGGATTCAATTTCGAAAAGATCCCATTAGGAAAAGCAGAACTAAGAATTACTCATATAAATTTTGAGCCTTTTGATACAATTTTCGATATAAAAAGGAGAACCGAAATATTGGCGATTCTAAAAGAGAGGGTAGTCACTCTTAATGAAATACGTGTTAAAGCAGATATTCCAATGATTATCAGAAGTGGCGATACTATTAAATTTAATGCTGCAGCCGTGAAGCAGATGGAGGGGGATGTGGCGCTCGAAGTTCTCAAACAGATGCCGGGGGTGGAGATCTCTGAATCGGGGATAAAGATTTACGGAAAGGATATCGAGAGGACATATGTAAACAGCAAGTTGATTTTCGGTAAAGAGAACAAAATGAGTGCTCTGGAGAATATCCCTGCGAGTGAAGTGATATCAATCGATACTTACGAGGAGCATAAAGATCCTACCAAATCATATCATAGCAAAAGAGAGGATAAGGTTAGGGTTTTAAATATTAAAACAAAGAACCCGATATTCGGGGCCACAACAATGCAGGCAATTCTCAGTGGTGGACACGATTTCGATAAAAACGGCAAGAATCGTTATGCGGCTGGATTAAGTTCCAGCTTCTTCTCCGAGGATCTGCTCTTTTCATTAAGTGCTCTGACAAATAACAATAATAAGCAATCAGTAAAACCCGATGATATGGTCAATCTGAGGCCATCATCTGCATATACCAAAAACTCATTATTGGAGGGAAAAATCGATAAGACCTGGAAAAAAGTGCTCTCTCTAGATGAGTTTAGAGTGGAGGCGGCTGCAAATTATAACAATTCGGACACAAAAAGAAACAGTATAAATAAATACATATATTTCCCTTCTGAACAATATACAAGAAGAGAGACTATGGACTCATCCGTTACTATGACCGGGTCGTCGGATTACTCTGTATACAGTAATATCAGATTGATTAAAAAAGACTTATTTAATATCAACAGTTATAATAAATATACATCCTCCGACAAATACTCCGACTACTTAAGATCGGGATACAGCATCATAAACGATGATATTATTAGTAATCAATCTTATGGAAAGCAGAATTCAAACGTTTATTCATTTAGCAGCAATAACAATATTATTTTAGAGCGTAAGACCTACTCTCTTATATCTATGATCAATATTGTAAACGGGAACAATAGTAGTGAGGGGTTCGCAATTGACTCCCTGGCCTCCACAGGTCTAAGAAGAGTATTAGAGAGCGGACCAATAGGAAAGAATCACTCTCTAACGCTTTCATCCAGGTTATATAAAGCATTTGATAAGGGAGTAGTCAAAATGGCCGGAATTAGCTACAGTTACTCAGACAATTACAGAAAGTCAAGAAAATTTGTTACTGACATTACCAATCCATCAGAGATATATCTGGACTCAGTAAAAAGTTTTGACTATACCGAGAATGTAAGCTCAAACAGGTTTTCGCTTTTTACTGCCCTACAATTATCTAAGAGCATTAGTCTTACAATGGAGGGTGGATATAATATTTCCGATATGGGTCGCGACGAGGAGTTCCCGATAGAACAACAATATAATAGAAGACAGCACGCTTTTCTGCCATCTTTTGCTTTATCAAAACAGTTAAGTGCACTTAGTGGTCTAATTTTCAACTATCAATCCACTGTCACTACACCCTCTACAGAACAGTGGAGAGATTATCTGGATACAAAAAATCCTTACCAGCTAAGTGCCGGTAATCCGGATCTCAAACAGAGTTACAATCATATGTTTAGCCTATTTATGAACCTATACGGTAAGAGCGGAAATATGGTTATGATTGGTGCAGATCTTACTATGAGAGAGAATTCGATTACCAATAAAACCCTCTTCTTTACCGAGAACACTGTACTTGACAAGTGGGGTGGCTATGTTGCGGAGGCTCAAAGTACTCTTACAACATATGAGAACCTGAACGGATATATAAGCGGCAACTTTATTTTTAATAACTCATTAACCTTAAGAGAGTTTATCAAGGGCAAACTTGCATACTCTCTGAGATATCAGTATTCCAAAGATCCTTCATTCCTACAGGAGGATAAAATATTCACTCAAAGCCACATATTTACGGTCTCGACTACTTTCAACTCCAACTCATCCACTAAATATAAATATGGAGTCAATCCATCATTCAGGTATATAACTACAAATAACAGCGTTGGGCAAAACAGCGATTTTATTCAGGTTTCATTGTGGTTGAACGGCAATGTCAATATTACAAAAAACCTCTATATAAGCTCAATCTACAGTTTAACATATAATAAGAGAATTTCATCAAATTCCAGCGACGATACTCAACACATGCTGAATGGAGTTATAGGGTATAAGTTTCTTAAGAGCAACGCTTCATTAAGCATCTCCGCAAACGATATTCTTAACAGAAATAATGGTTTTTCTACTTCGATGAATCAGAATTATATTTTAAACAAGTGGAGCTCAAATTTCGGCAGATTCTTCACTATAAACTTTGCTTATAAGTTTTATAAATCAAAGAAGGGGCTTAAGATGCCTGCGAAGTTCTCCATGCCATCGGGTGGTGAGGTTATTTTTGTTAGGTAGGGGGGATTACCTCGCATACGCTCGGTGATCCCTGGTGGGCTCCAACATTAAATTTGTCACTGGCCCCGGGATTACCTCGCATACGCTCGGTGATCCCTGGTGGGGGGCGCTACAAAGAAAAAATGTAAGGGGCTATGCCCCTTTTTATTTACGGCTTTTCGCTTGCAAATTAATTTGCTGCAAATGCCGTAAATAAAATAAGCCGCACTTTTGTGCGGCTTACATTTTTTCTTTGTGATTCGGTTGGGATTCGAACCCAAGACCCACAGCTTAGAAGGCTGTTGCTCTATCCAACTGAGCTACCGAACCCCTTTTCCCGTTTAGGGAGTGCAAAGATAACAAAATTTTTGTATGAACTCTATTTTGAGGCGATTTTTTTCTTTTTTATGAATGCATTGTAGAGCAGATACCCTACGGCAAGCAGAACAACGCCCACAATTATGTATGAAATCTCTGAACTGTAAAGGTGAACCTTATCCATGAGCTGCTCTCTCGGAACTACTCTCTGGAGAGAGTATCCTATCATGGCAAGAATTAAGTTCCACAGACCGGCACCAAGTGTAGTGTAGAAAATGAATTTTGGAAAGCTCATCTTTGCCAGTCCGGCAGGGATTGAGATCAGCTGACGAATTGCAGGAAGAAGCCTTCCAATGAATGTTGAAATCGCTCCGTTTTTTACGAAATAATCCTCTGCCTGTTTAACCTTGTGTTCGTCAAGCAAACAGAGTCTTCCAAGCCTGCTGGAAGCAAACTTGTAGACGATTGGTCGCCCAAGATAATATGCAAGGTAGTAATTTAAAATTGCCCCAATCAATGCTCCTAAAGTACCAAATAACACTACAAGAGTGAAACTCATCTGCCCCTCTGCAGCCATATAGGCCGCCGGAGGAATAACTATTTCCGAAGGGAATGGAATAAACGAGCTCTCAATAGCCATTAAAAGTGTAATTGTCCAGTAGTTAAGATGTTCAAGACACCAGCTGATAAATTGAAGTGATTCCATTATTAATTTGAAAGACCCTCTTTATGTTGTTTAATTTTTTGTGCTACAATTTTGTCTTTGTTTACTTTAGGCAGATATTCCAATAGCTTGTCAAGCCAAATCTCATCCTTTTCAAGGAGAATATCGATACCAATGTAAAATTTCTGCATAGCTCCGGTTTTGTATAGAGCAATAAGAGTGTATATCAAAAACTCAATAATTTTTGTCTCGATATATGCATTATATAGAGGCTCGGCCATGAAATGGTAATCAGCCTCCTCCTTTCCCATTACCCTCCTTAGGTGAACCAAAGAGCTGAAATAATCTTTTTCGTAAAGTAGAATTGCAGATATTCCCATATTAGCCTCTACTGAGTTTTTATCGAAAGAGAGAACCCTTTTAAAGTACACCGAAGCGTTATCATTCTCTCCAAGAGTGAGGTATGAATCTGCCAATGCTATCATTACCTGAACATTATCTGGCTCAAGTGTGAGAAAATCTTCAAAAAGCTCAGTTGCCTCCTTAATCTTCTTATTATTGATCAAAATAATGGCTTTGTTATATAGAGCAGATGTATTCGAAGGATTCAGAGCAAGAGCATAACCATAGGCATCCAGAGCCTTGTCGTAATCGGGAATTTTTGAATAGATGGTTCCGATATTATACCAGATATAATCATTAAAAGGATCTATATCAATTAATTTCTGGTACAGATCGGTTGCCTTTTCCAGATCCCCAAGCCTGTCATAACAGTATGCTAAATCGTTAAGTACGTCGTAATTAGCAGGAGATGTGCCATATACGATCTCCAAATAGTAAAGTGCGTTTTCAAAATCCTCCTCCTCTACATAATCCTGTCCGATAGTGGTATACATCTCGGCAGAATCCTCCTGCTCGATTTCGGCAGCTGCATTAATAAAGCGACGCGCCTCCTCGTGCTGACCTGTTTTAGCTAATGCTCTACCGTGTAAAAACAGAATATCTGCATTATGTGAATCCGTAGCAAGGCGCTGCTCAGTTACCTTTATTGCTTCGCTGTAATCCTTGTTCACAATGAGAACATCGACATATCTGATAATAAGATCGACTGAATAGGGATGCTCCCTGTGCGCCATTTTAGCCAACATAAAGACAGAATCACCATCATCCTCGCCCATATAGTGATTTATCAGATAATCATACTCCTCCTCAGAAAAGTGAGTTTCGTTAATAAGACCACTTTCAACGGCATCTTCGAATTTAGAAATCAGATAGCTGAAATCCTCATCCTCGTTAAAACTGTTAAAATAATCACTCATCAGGCAGGTTTGATTTTATCCATATAGTGAAACAACTGATTTAGATAAGCAGAAGAGGATCCGACACCTTCGCTCTGTTCCAGAACAAGATCGTAAGGAGTATGTTCAGTAACAATCCTGCCAATCTTGAATACAGACTGTGTTTTTAGTGCAATATACTCCTGAAGGAAGCTCTCCTGATAGTTGAAGTCCACAAATATATCAAAACTGTTGACAAATAACTTAGATGTCTTGTAATGTGCAGGTAACCCATAAAAATTACAATCAAACTTGCGAATGATTGTAATATTTTCATCCAGATGGATTATCTGCTTTTTTGTTTTTCCCACAACTGTACCGATTCCGGAAAACGAAATATTGTTGTTTCTCAGAAATTCAATAAAACTCAGAATTGTCTGTTCTATTCCCTCCTCATTATAGGAAAAACTAAACGCAACCTTACCTGCCATAGGAAAAGATGTAAAAGAGACGCTCCTTTGCTGAGCAGCGTGTTTAAGTGCCTTTTTCCTTAGTGTGCTTCTGAAAAACATTTTTTCAAATATTAGTTGACAAAGTTAAAATAATTATAGTTATAATTAATTCCTGAAGACAAGTAGATCATCAAAAAAGTCAACAACTACTGTTTTATCCTTGTTCAATCTACCACCTATCAGTGCTTTGGCCAGTTCATTTATAAACTCCTTTTGCAACACCCTTTTAACAGGTCTTGCTCCGTAGGAAGGATCATATCCCTTGCTACTGATATACTCCAGAGCATATTTAGTGAATTCAATTTTAATTCCCTTTTCATCAAGCATTTGCCTGATATTTTCTATTTGAATTCTCAATATCTCTTCTATATCATTTTTACTCAATGGATGAAACATAATGATTTCATCGATTCTGTTTAAAAACTCCGGTCTGACACTATTTCTTAACAATTCCAGCACATCTTTTTTACACTTTTCAAATATCTCCTCCCTGTTACCGTCGTTAATTCTGGACATATAGTCCTGGATTATTGCTGAACCGGCATTCGAGGTCATAATCAGGATTGTATTTTTAAAGTCAACTGTTCTCCCTTTATTGTCAGTAAGACGACCGTCGTCCAGAACCTGAAGAAGCACATTAAACACATCGGGGTGAGCCTTTTCAATTTCATCAAGTAAAACCACAGAGTATGGTTTTCTTCGAACAGATTCTGTAAGCTGTCCCCCCTCTTCATATCCTATATATCCCGGAGGCGCACCAACCAATCGCGATACAGAGTGACGCTCTTGATACTCACTCATATCTATCCTGGTAATCAGGTTTTCATCATTGAAGAGGAACTCTGCCAAGGCTTTAGCAAGTTCTGTCTTGCCCACACCGGTTGTCCCAAGAAACAAAAATGAACCGATAGGTCTGCGAGCATCCTGTAATCCTGCCCTACTTCTCCTTATTGCATTCGAAACAGCCTCAATTGCCTCATTCTGACCAACAACTCTTTTATGAAGAGCATCTTCCATTCTGAGCAGCTTCTCTTTTTCACTCTCAAGCATCCTTGATACCGGAATTCCGGTCCATTTTGCCACCACCTCTGCAATATCCTCCGGTTCTACAAACTCTTTGATAAGAGAGAATTGATTCCCGGCCTTTTTTGCCTCCAGCTCCTTAATCTCATTCTGAACCGCTGCTATTTTACCATAGCGGATCTCTGCTACAGCGCCGTAGTCATTGTTACGGACAGCCTCCGCCTCTTTAATTTTAAGAGTCTCTATCTCAGATTTTTTCTTTTGAATAGATTCAATAATAGACTTCTCCTCCTCCCACTTTTTAAGCTCTTCATCTCTCTGCGATGATAGCTCATTAATAGATGCGGTAAGGTCTTTCAGCTTCTCGCTATCTTTCTCCCTCTTAATCGCCTCTCTTTCGATTTCTAGCTGACGTATTCTGCGGTTAAGTTCATCCAGTGACTCAGGCAGAGAGTTCATCTCCAGCCTAAGCTTTGATGCAGCCTCGTCAATAAGGTCTATTGCTTTGTCGGGCAGATGTCTGGTGGAGATGTATCTGTGAGAGAGCTCAACAGCTGCAATAAGCGCATCATCTTTAATTCCAACCTTGTGGTGAGTTTCGTACCTCTCTTTCAGCCCCCTTAAAATAGAGACAGCTTCAGAGGGTGAAGGTTCGTCAACCATTACCATCTGGAATCTCCTCTCAAGAGCCTTATCTTTTTCGAAATAAAGCTGATACTCATCCAATGTCGTAGATCCAACCGCTCTAAGCTCACCCCTCGCAAGCGCCGGTTTAAGAATATTAGCCGCATCGAGTGCACCGTCACTTTTACCCGCACCAACAAGAGTGTGAATTTCGTCAATAAAGAGTATAACCTCTCCATCGCTCTCAATAACCTCTTTTACAACTCCCTTAAGACGCTCCTCGAACTCTCCCTTATATTTTGCACCTGCTACAAGCGCACCCATATCGAGTGAAAAAATGATTTTACTCTTAAGATTCTCAGGGACATCCCCCCTTATGATTCTCTGCGCAATGCCCTCTGCAATAGCAGTCTTGCCGACACCCGGCTCCCCTACCAGAATCGGATTATTTTTAGTTCTTCTACTCAATATCTGTAATACCCTTCTTATCTCATCATCTCTGCCGATTACAGGGTCTAACTTGCCCGCTTTGGCCATTTCATTGAGATTAACAGCGTAGTTTCCAAGGGACGCATAATTTTGTTTATTGCTGTTCATATCAAATTATATTTAAACTTACACTCTGAATAAATATCAATAAATCTGCCAATGCTCTTTTTATGACATTTTTTCAGTTGTATCAATTGTCTACACTTTAATTATATTTGTAAAAAATATCATAGTGATACATTTCGAAACCAAAAACGGAGAGCTTCTGCCAATCGCCGATCTCTTCGTATCGCTTCAGGGAGAGGGTTTCAATACAGGAAAACCGGTCTTTTTTGTCAGGCTCGGAGGGTGTAATGTCAGATGCTCCTGGTGCGATACAAAAGAGAGTTGGGACGGAACATCTTTTCCATTGCTAAGTGTGACAGATTTATATAAAAAGATTGCCGATAGCGGCCAAAAGAGAGTTGTTATAACCGGTGGAGAGCCGGCCCTCTACAACCTTGGTCCTATATGTAATATTTTAAAGGATGGAGGCATTGAGCGTTTTATGGAGACATCAGGAACATCGCCCATCAGAGGTGATTTTGAGTGGATTGCACTCTCTCCAAAGAGACATATGCCGCCTTTAAAGGAGAACCTGGAGAGAGCTTCGGAGCTGAAGGTTGTAATTACATCGCCGGAGGACTTCTCATGGGCAGAGGAGAACCGAAAATATGTAAATGAGGGCTGCAAACTCTATCTCCAGCCTGAGTGGGGAGCAAGAGAGGAGATCCTGAGCCGGATTCATAACTACCTCCTATCTAATCCGGAATGGAGGCTATCTGTTCAATTGCATAAATATCTGAACATCAAATAACTACTATGAAAACAAAAATCTTGTTATTAACTCTGGCTACTCTTTCGGGCACTTCAATAATTGCTCAAGAGAACCAGCAAAAGGCTGTAAGCAAGCAATTTACAGATGTAATTAAATTAGCTGCCACTCCTGTTAAGAATCAGGCATCCAGCGGTACCTGCTGGAGTTACGCGACAGCATCATTTCTCGAATCTGAATTACTCAGAACCGGAAAGGGAGAGTATGATCTTTCGGAGATGTTCATTGTAAGAGCAAATTACCTGGCAAGGATGGATGATAACTATCTCAGGTCGGGCAGAGGTAATCTGGGTCAAGGGAGCGTAGGCCACAACTTTATAAATTTTGTTGCTCTGGAGGGAATTGTTCCACAGGAGGTTTACAACGGAATTAACTATGACTCTAAACTAAACGATCATAAAGAGTTAAATAAATATATCAATCAAATCTCCGAAGGTGCGGTTGAGCTTAAAAAGAGAAGTCCTGAGTACTACAAATTGATTAACTCTCTGTTCGACATATATTTGGGACCTGTTCCTCAAAAATTCACATATAAGGGAAAAGAGTACACACCTAAAACTTTTGCATCATCATTAGGTCTGAATATGAGCGATTATGTAGAAATTACAAGTTTCACTCACCATCCTTTCTATTCGCTGATTCCTGTTGAAGTTCCCGACAATTGGGATTTCGGCAAAATGTACAATGTTCCGCTCAATGAACTTATGCAGATTGCAGACAATGCTCTGAATAACGGGTATACAATATGCTGGGACGGAGATGTAAGTGAAAAGGGGTTCAAACACAGCTTTGGCTTCGCAGTGATACCTGAAAAGGGAGATGACCTACTATCCAAAGAGATTCAGGTAACACAGGAGTCGCGTCAAAAGGGTTTTGAAGATTTCACTACAACCGATGATCACCTCATGCATATGACCGGAATCTCAAAAGATGAGAACGGAAATAAATTTTATATCACTAAGAACTCTTGGGGCACAGAGAGAAATAGTTATGGTGGTTATCTTCACATCTCCGAAAACTACTTCAAAGCCAAATGCATCTCTATACTGGTAAACAAAAACGCTGTTCCTAAAGAGATCCGCGCTAAATTAGGATTCTAGCCATTATGTATATTAAGAGACATATTCCAAATACTATAACACTTATGAACCTGCTGGCCGGTTCGATTGCAGTTCTGTTTGCGATCAAAGGCTGGCAGGTCTTCTCTGTAATTCTTATATTTTCTGCTGCTATTTTCGATTTTTTCGACGGATTCTCGGCGAGACTTCTCAAAGCATATTCACCGCTTGGTAAGGAGCTCGACTCATTGGCCGATCTTGTCAGTTTCGGACTTGCACCCTCTTTTCTGTTATGCGGCAAGTTCTCCCAATCCATCTCTCCGCTTATTAACAGTGCCGGCATAAATCCACTTTACGAAATTATTGCATACTTTCCGCTGATAATAACTCTTGCATCGGCATACAGACTGGCAAAATTCAATATTGACGATAAACAGAAAGAGGTTTTCCTTGGGCTTCCAACCCCAGCTAATGCAATCTTCATTGGCTCATTCATTCACTTTTCAACCTATGCTCCCCAACTGGATCCTCTGTTTGCAAAAATCTGGTTTATACCCCTCCTATCTGTAACATTATCATGGTTACTTATTTGCAATATTCCAATGTTCTCATTAAAAACGAAGTCCATCTCCTTTAAAGGAAACGAACTTCGAATAGGGTATGCGATATTCTCTACAGTTGCCGGAATAGCAATCTTCACAATGGGTGAATCCTGGTCGCTCTGGTTAACCGTTGTTTTTGGCACCTATATCCTGTTAAACCTTATTTTATATATTTCGGGCATAGATGTTATAACGATGAAAAGGCGGCAGTAATCCTGTTGATCTTCTGGTCAAGTGCAGCTTCGACCTCATCAAGATCTTTACAACAGCCTACATCCATCTTTACTCCAAAGTAGAACTTTATTTTAGGCTCAGTTCCTGAAGGTCTGACAGATACAATAGTATTATCGCTGCTGACAAACTGCAGAACGTTAGATTTAGGAAACTTAAGATCATATCTGAGATCACTGATCATATCTACACACTCTCCGGATTTATAATCCTTTATGAGGACGACCGGAGACCCGTCTATACTCTCAATAGGTTTTCTCCTCAAATCGGACATTATTCTGTTTATCTGCTCCATCCCATCTTTACCCTTTTTGGTTAAGGAGAGAAGACTCTCTTTATAAAAACCGTAGTGCAGATATATATCTCTGAGGATTCCCCAAAGCGACCTGTTTTTCGAAGCAGCCCAGGCAGCAGCCTCTGCAAAAAGGGCACAAGAGACAACTGCATCCTTGTCACGAACATACTCGCCAACATTGAATCCGTAACTCTCCTCTCCTCCTCCAATAAACTCTCTATTACCCTCAAGCTCTCTTACCACCTCTGCAATATACTTGAATCCGGTAAGCACCTCAAACATCTCAACTCCGAAAGCAGATGCAATAGATTTGAGAAGATCTGTTGTTACAATGGTTTTAACCA
>JAFIHK010000026.1 GCA_017848635.1 Bacteroidales bacterium
AAAGATTCATCAATAAACCCTCTCTCAACCCCCTCCATTTTCTCATCTTCGTTCGATCCGGGCAGATATACATTTCCCGTCGCTCTCCTTCCTATATTGATATAGTAGTGATTCCCAATTGAGAAGCTATTTACAAAATCCTTGTTAAGAATTACGATCAAATCCGATTTTTCAATTTTTACCTGAAGATCATCGCTGTGACAATTAAGATTCAGAAGTACATCGGAATAGAGTTTGCCGTTGTAGATAATATTTCCCTTAACATACTCGTCCTGATAGGCAAAGTAGGTTCCGGTATAGTGAAAACGATACTGAATTGGTGCGGCACCTCTGTAAAGGTTCAGTAATTCCGCTGCATCTGCCTTAAAGCTTTTAAAGTCCTCGGTCTGAGTGTATAATCTTGGATCGATCAAGGGTGCTTTTCCGCTCCAGGCAAAAGTTATCTGACCCGTCAACAAAATTGCGGATAAGAGTAATAGTCTTCTGAGCATGAATTTATTGATATTAAGTTTAAGTTTCGGCGTTTTTACAAATATACGCAGAGTTTGGAACGAGCGCTACATTACTTCAATATTCGACAGTAAAAATGAATATTTGTTAAATTTCAATAAAGAGAGAGGCCAGCCAAAAATTAATCTGGCTGGCCTCATTGGTTATTTTCTAAATACTATTCCGGTTTATTGAGCAACAACTGCCGCATAACCTACACGGTTTGTTCCCGAAGAACCGATTGTCTGTCCGCTTCCATCAGATCTTAAGTTTGCAATCGGAGCAATCTTGATTGCAACATTCGATTTGTTGCGGCACTCGGCTGGCAAATCAAATCTGTACTGTGTAAGACAGTAGTTGAATGACCAGTTGGTTGTCAGGAATGTAGCAAAAGGAGTTGTATTATATGTAGTTCCTCCGTCGGTTGAGTAGAATACTCCAAACGAACCGGGACCTGTAGCCGAACTTGATGTGGCAAGAATCAGCGCCATATTACCAGTATATCCGGCAGTAGAGAGAGATATCACCCATCCTGTTGCATCATTGATTGTGGTTGCACCTCCAAATACTTTACTCCAACCGGCTCCTGCAGTGTTAACAGATTGATAATCTGTAGCTCCTGCTTGAACTGCGATATTGGTTCTCCAATATGCATAAGCATATTTTGTAGTAAGTGTAGCCGGACCATACAGTGAAAGACCTCCGGTTACAGGGCCGTTCAGGGATGCTATCTGAGTACCTGTTCCAGCCGTAGTTGCAACGTTTTGCGATGCATCCGGCCATACCCACTCTGAAACAATCTTCCAGGTTCTTGCCGAAGCTGTAGAACCGATCTGATCGTCCAGCAGATTCCTCATTACAAGCACTTTGGCTCCACCCTTCATAACAACTAAGCCTACCAGATCACCCTTTCCTTTCGGAAGGAATCTGCTGTGTTTGAATGATGCTCCGGTAGATATTGATGTACCGCCGGTTACATATGATTCAAACACATTGCCCGATGCATCCTGGAACGGAATTCTGTAATCCACTACTACTGTGGCAATGCCTGAGTATATATTTGCTTCGTCTTTGCTGTAGTAGTCTCCGTAAGGAATCATATACTCTACATTCTTGAATTTAACAAGGGTATTTTCGTGAGCAGATGTAAGATTCGATATAGAGCTGAGTTCAATAGGTGCTATTCCTGAACTTGTTGTGCTCTCAAGAATCTGAGTGCTGGTAACATTAGGAATATATGCTGCACCGGATCCTGACTCTGTGAGAAGATCAAGCTGTACAAGGTGTACGGTTACAAGATCATTGAGATTGTAGATGTTTTCGGCTGCATTTGCAAAGTCGATCCTCAAACCTCTTCCGCTGGCATCCATAATGTACATCTGATTAGAAGGTGTGTTGCTTCCGCTTCTGTCACTGATTACATAACCTTTTACCTTTATGTTTGTCTTGAATACGCCACTTTGTACCGAAGCGATAGCCTGTGAGATAGTCTTAAGCTCTGCAAGCAGTGGATCAGAATCTGCACCACCCTGTTTGATTGTCAGATCAACTTTAACATTAGAATTACCGATCATTGAGAATCTAATGAGACCTGTCCTTGACGAACCGGTATTTGGAGCTGCAGTAACAGCCTGTGATTTTGCTGTTACGGCACCAAGTGTAAGCCAGCTTGATCCCTCAATAATATCTGCAGTCCAGTTAATATTTGTCTTCAACTGGATAGTTGTATTCTGTCCCATTGATGATACGCTCACCGATGAGCCGAGGAAATCGAATTGAAGGAACGGATCTCTTCCTGTTTGTGTAACAGTGATTGTTTTGAGGGAATCGCCACTCTTTTTAGCTACTATGCTGAGCTTCATACTTCTCTCATATGCAGCCTCCTGTGGCTTAACTCTTACTACGAAATCTCCGTCATCCTCACCTTCGGTAGGGAAAACGTCGAAATCATACTTACCCCATCCGGTTGTATCTGTAGCAACAACCTTCCATTCAACATTAGAACGGACAACAAATGTTTTACCGCTGGCATAGCTCTCCGATGTAGCGCCATAGTTACCATCTGCAGTAACAGAGAGTGTGTTGTCATCATTCTCTAAATTTAGATATGGAGCCTGAGATGTCTCTTTTTCACAGGACACCGGAACGGCCAGGGTAACCAGCGACATCAGTGCCAGGCCGCATAAGCTCTTGAATTTATTTAACCTGATATTTTTCATTTTATTAACTTTTTAATATTTCCTAACTAGATCGATAACCCTGTCGGGGTAGTTGCTGATAATTGCATCAACCTTTAATCCCAATATTCTTTGAATATCTTCGGGTTTATCTACTGTCCAAGGGACTATCTTTATACCCAAAGCTCTGCACTTGCTCACAAGCTCTTCATCTACAAGCGAGTAGTGAGGGCTCAGATATTCAGGTGTAAAATTTATCTGAGACATAAAATCTTCGAACTTCCCTGCATTTTTATCCACCAGATACGAGAGTCTCACTCCCGGGTATTTATTGTGCAGATAGTTTAAAGTTCTGACATCGAAACATTGAACCACCAGTCTATCTCCCAGATTTTTACTAAGCAGCACCTCGATAGCGAGATCTGCAAATTCGTTATAAACCGGAGAGAAGAGATTATCGTTTGTAACCGATGATTTAATCTCAATGTTGTATCTCATTGGAGAGTAACCTTTTTTCTTTACAAAATTCTCAACAGAGTCGATCAGCTCGCTGATAAGAGGCTTGTAGGTGCGTAACTTCTTCTGCCCCTTAAAATCGGGATGAGGTTTCATTCCTGTATCGAACTTGCGTATCGAATCATAGGTCATATTATATAACTTGTACTCCTTTGTCTCCTCCTGTGAAATAAAAGTACCGTCGGGTTTTGTGACGAACTTGTAATTCATGTATGGGTCGTGGGATACAACAACCTTACGGTCCTTGCTGATGTTTAAATCCATCTCGAGAGTGTTTACTCCAAGTTTGATTGCATTGATCATTGCAGGAATTGTATTTTCCGGCATAAGACCTATACCTCCCCTGTGAGCCTGGATATCCACATCGTTAAGAGCAATTTTTCCGCTGTATTTATTTCCGAATTGATCAGTAACCACAACTTCGGCCTCTTTAGAGAATACTCCCGGAGTAGCTGCAAAATAGAAGAAAGATGTGAGCGGGCGTTTATATTCGCCAACCTCTTTTTTACCCTCTTTTCTCCTTACCTCAAGATAGCGCTGATAATCCGGGTCCTTGGCATCAAACTGCTCCATTGTTCCTATATACTTTCCGTCCTCGAACCACTCAACTTTCCACGATGGATTCCAGTTCCATATCTTGGCAACTATCGAGTTGGATTTCTTAGCGAACGTACCCATAGGATATAGTTCAAACTGATAACCGGACTCCTTACCTGTACTCTTGTAGTAGCTATCTGTGAATTTTCCGTCGAATTTCAGAACCTGGTATCCGCAAGGTGTTCCGTCTTTACTGAAATCGGCAGTCCACCATGCGCCTCCTATCGAGGCTACATTGTACTCTCTGACACCCTCTCTCACTTCAAATCCTGAATTGATGTGAGTGTGACCGGTGAGAAATGTTACCCTAAACCCTTTGAAAAGGTTGAGTAAAGCGGAGCCGTTTCTCATCTCATCCTTCATAACAATATTGTTGAACGGAGAGTGCATTGCAATATATACCTCAGCTCCCGCAGGCAGATACTTTACATAGCCCTCAAGCCACTTCATCTGCACTTTTGAAACCTCTGCATAGTAATCCTTCTTCCCGTTATACACAATGTTGTCTAAGACGATATAGTACTGGTTGCCTGCATTAAAGGCATAATACTCAGGACCGAAATATCGGTTGTACATATGAGCTGACTCAATATCATCGCTTACATTCAGGTCGTGATCATGGTTACCGATTACAGGGTAAAACGGAAAACCGATTTTTGCCATCTCCTTTTTATACCTTGGCATAAATGAGAGAGTATCCCAGGCAATATCCCCCAGGCAGATTCCCTTTACATTGTATCCCTTGGCTTTGAACTCCTGAGCGGTTTTAGCAATATCGGGAAGAGATTCTGTCCTGAATCTCTCAAAATGCCTGTCGGTCTGGGTTTGGGGGTCAGCAATCGCTACCAGAACATATTTTTGAGGATTACCCTCAACTTTGTTCAGATAGAAATCGTAACTCTTAGTTCCCTTGTCGACCTCCAGATAGAACTCCGGAGTGCCCTGAGTATAAGGAGGATTGTAATCCCCTGGTGTAACGATATGTACAAAGCGAGCCGCTCCGTTCAGTTTTAGAGAGTATTTACCATTTGCATCTGTCTTAGCAAATGAATATCCGTCTGTAACTACTACACCCGGAACTCCTCCCTTTGCCGAATTTACCACTCCGCTCACGGTTCCGGCAAAAATTGCCGGAACTGCGATGAACAGAGCAAGAGCTGCTGATATAATTCGTTTCATTTTCATAATTAACGTGCTGCCCACCAAACAGGAGTCTTCATATCATCGGCTCCCCCGGTGAAATCTGTTGCCATTTTGGCAAGTTGCAGTTTATAATTTTCGTTATTTGTAGCAATAATTGTCTCAGGATAGCAGAGTCTTGTAGGGAAAACTTTGTCGTTTCTCACATTAGGACCTATCTGCAATGCAGGATATCCTGTTCTGCGATAGTCATTATATGACTCATAACCCGAAGACATAAAGAGAGAGATATATTTTTGATTGATAATTCTCTCAACTGTTGAGTTATAGATTACATCACTATCATTGTAGAAAGTATTGAGAACAGCATCGGTCACTGTAGGAGCCCACTGTTTAACACTTGCTTTGACAGCATTTTCATAGTATGATGCTGCTACGGCATTTCCACCTGCAATGAATCCTCTTTGTGCAGCTTCGGCAAGTATAAACTGTACCTCCGAATATGTAAGAATATTGTATGGAGAGTTATACTGTTTGAAAGTTGCAAGATTTACTGTAGCACAACCGGTTGTAGATGCTGCAGCGTCGCCGCTCTTCATACCTACATAACCGTTTGAACCGCTGCCCAATGTAAAGTAAACAGGCAATCTAGGGTCAAATGCTGTATTCATCATATCAATTATCTGGCTACCAGCCTTTCTTACATTGAATTCAGAATCCTTATAGTCGCCATAAGGGTTGTTGAACGGAGTCACCCCTGTATAAGCAAGAACAGCATTTTCCGAGTTCGATGAGATAATCGGATTAGTTGCAGGATTGTTAATAATCTCATTGATCTTCGAAGCAACATTCATCTCCGAAGCCCTGTTGCTGAGTCTCATAAGCAATCTCAATCTCAGAGAGTTGGTAAATTTCTGCCATTTAGCAAAGTTTCCTCCGAAGAGCAGATCTTTATTCGGATAGGTCATAGTTTTCGAAAGATCGTAAAGGGTATTGGCTTTTTCAAGATCGGCCAGCATAGCTTCATATACGCTCTTTTGTGAATCGAAAGCAGGAGTAACATTTCCCTCTGTTCTCGATTTGAAAGCATCTGTATAAGGGATGTCTCCGAAAAGATCTGTAAGGCATGATATATACATCGCCTTCATTGTCAGAGCAATTGCCTCTGCATTACTATCGCCCTGAGCACGCGCCAGTTCGGCCATATGATCGGCATTGGATGCCCATCTTGCGTGGTGTGTCCATGCATTTTGATACTCAGTAGCTGCAAAGTAGAAATATTTGAACTCAGTTGTTGAACCGGTCTCAACTGTAT
>JAFIHK010000027.1 GCA_017848635.1 Bacteroidales bacterium
CGGCGACGGGTTCAAGGGCCTTCCGGGATTTGCTCCGTTCAGAGGCATACTTGTTACCTGCGGTGCGCCCGAAATACCTTCGGAGCTGCTCAAACAGCTTGCTGTTGGAGGCAGAATGGTAATTCCGGTAGGGGAGGGTACTCAAAAAATGGTTGTTGTAGAGAGAATCTCCGGTGAGGAGGTTAAGGTTACGGAGCATGGAGAGTTCAACTTTGTTCCCATGTTGAAGGGGACACAATAAATGTAAATAAATTACGATATGATAAAAATTAAAACATTCTATTTTAACGACTTACGAGAGTGTACATACATTCTTTGGGACGAAACCGGTGAGGCGATTATTGTGGACCCGGGATGTCACTCCGAGAGTGAAAGGGAGAGGCTTGTAAAGTTTATCGAGGGGGAGAAGCTTACTCCCGTAAAGATTGTACAGACTCACGGACACTTCGACCACATTATGGGGAATGCCTTTGTAGCAAAGAGATGGAATCTGAAGACATATATTCATCCGCTCGATAAGGGCCATCTTGAGAGAGCTTCTCAATATACGCAGATGTTCGGTTATACGATCGAACAGCCCTCATCAGATACTCTCGACCTTGAGGATGGAGGAGTGGTTGAGTTCGGTAAATCCAGACTGAGAGTTATTCATACTCCCGGCCATACCAGGGGTGGAGTCTGCTTATACAGTGAGGATGAAAACGATAAATTTGTTCTTACCGGCGATACTCTCTTTGCCGGCAGCATAGGGAGAACCGATCTGCCAGGCGGCGATTACGACCAGCTTATGGAGAGCTTACTCTCTAAATTGGTTGTAATTGGGGGCGATTATAAAGTATATCCGGGTCACGGGCCGGCGACAACAATTGGTGTTGAGATGGAGACCAACCCATTTTTGAGATACGAATAAGATGAGTTCAAATATCGAGGTTACCGGTGCCAGGGTGCACAATCTGAGGGGAGTGGATGTTTCTATTCCGCGCTACAAACTTGTGGTTGTCACCGGCCTGAGCGGTAGCGGAAAATCTTCTCTCGCCTTCGATACTATTTATGCCGAGGGTCAGAGGCGGTACCTCGACACTCTCTCCTCCTATGCCCGCCAGTTTATGGGAGCTTTGGAGAGGCCCGATGTAGAGAGCATCACGGGGCTGAGTCCGATTGTTGCCATTGAGCAGAAGACAACCGGTAGAAATCCTCGATCTACGGTGGGCACAATAACAGAGATTTACGATTTTCTCAGGTTGTTTTACGCCAGAGCAGCAAAGGCATACTCCCCTGCAACAGGACTGGAGATGATCCGCTACACCGATGAGCAGATTATCTCCCTTATAATGGAGAATTTTCAGGGGAAGCGTGCTATTCTGCTGGCTCCCCTCATTAAAGGGAGGAAGGGGCACTACAAGGAGCTATTTGAACAGTACAGGAAAAAGGGGTTTACTCAAATGCGGGTCGATGGAGAGATTCGCGAACTTGCCTCAATCACTCCCCTGGACAGATATAAATCTCACTTTATTGAACTTGTTGTAGATAAGCTGCTTCCGGGGCCTGGTAGTGAGAAGCGGATAAAAGAGTCGGTAACGACAGCTCTCTATCAGGGTAAGGGAACACTTGCTCTTATGGATTATGAGTCGGGCGACCTGCGCTATTTTTCAAGACACCTGATGTGCCCCGAAACAGGACTCTCATACCCTGAACCTGCGCCTCATACATTTTCATTCAACTCCCCACAGGGGGCCTGTACCCACTGTAAAGGGCTGGGAATGATATCTCAGGCCGATATTTCAAAGATAATTCCCGATCGTTCCAAAAGCATAGCTGCCGGAGGAATCGAAGTTCTCGGGCAGATGCGTGACAATCTTATTTTCCGTACTCTCGAGAGCATTGCCAAAAAGTATGATTTCTCAATGCATGATCCCATTTCGGAGATTCCCGATGAGATGCTGGACCTCATTCTGTATGGTTCCGATGAGCTGTTTCGCATAGGAGGGCAGGGTGCTGCCTCTCATATGGTTACTTTTCCGGGGGTGATCTCCCGTATCGAGCAGAGTGAAAGAGATTCCGACGACCTATCATTCAAAAAGGAGCGTTTTATTGAGGAGAGTACATGCCCGGTTTGTAACGGTTCAAGGCTTAAACAGGAGTCCCTGAGTTATAAAATTGACGGATTGAGTATTGTCGAGGTAGCCGCCATGGATATCGATGTGCTCTATGAGTGGGTATTGACATTGGGAGATAAACTGGATGACAAACAACGTATTATAGCCCGTGATATTCTAAAGGAGCTTAAGGAGCGCATAGGATTTCTGATAGATGTCGGTCTCGGCTACCTATCGCTCGACAGAGCAACAAAATCGTTGAGCGGAGGTGAGAGTCAGCGGATAAGGCTTGCTACCCAGATAGGTTCCAAACTTGTAAATGTGCTCTATATTCTCGATGAGCCAAGCATTGGCTTACACCAGAGAGACAACATAAAACTGATCTCATCCCTGAGAAATCTGCGCGACGAGGGCAACTCCGTGATAGTTGTAGAACACGACGAAGAGATGATCCGGAGCGGAGACTGGTTGATAGATCTTGGGCCCGGAGCGGGAGAGAAGGGGGGTAAGTTGCTCTATTCGGGTATACCACAGGCTATCGACTCAATGAGTGAAGCTGAGGTTAAGAGTTATAACAGCTACAGTCTCGACTACCTTCGCGGGCTTAGAAAGATAGGAATTCCGGAGAGCAGAAGAGCCGGTAACGGAAAGTTCCTCGAACTTAAAGGTGCCACAGGGAACAATCTCAAGAGTATAGATATCAGGATTCCGCTTGGCACTCTCGTTGGAATAAGTGGGGTGAGCGGAAGCGGAAAGTCCTCTCTTATAAACGAAACACTTATGCCTATCCTTTCGCGGCACTTCTATCGTTCAAACTATAAAGTGTTGCCTTACAAGGAGGTTCTGGGAATTAAGAATATTGACAAGCTAATAGAAATAGATCAGTCCCCCATAGGTCGTTCGCCAAGAAGCAATCCGGCAACATATACAGGGCTGTTCGGAGATATACGGAAACTGTTTGAGGAGACTCCCGATGCTAAAATCAGAGGGTTTAAAGCGGGCAGATTCTCATTCAATGTCAAGGGGGGGAGGTGCGAAGAGTGCAGGGGGGCAGGTTTGCAGGAGCTTGAGATGAACTTTTTGCCGAGCGTACACGTTAAGTGTAAAGTATGTAACGGTAAAAGATATAATCCCGAAACTCTGGCCGTTAAGTACAAAGGCAAATCTATAAATGATGTTCTCGAGATGACCATAGCTCAGGCAAACGAGTTTTTCGAGCACATTCCGAATATCTCTCAAAAACTCAAATCTCTGGTAGATGTAGGGTTGGGCTATGTAAGACTCGGGCAGCCCTCAACCACTCTTAGCGGTGGTGAGAGTCAGAGGGTGAAGCTTGCAGCCGAACTTGCAAGAAGAGACACCGGTAAATCGTTTTATATTCTGGACGAACCCACAACCGGACTCCATTTTGAAGATATCAGAGTACTGCTCGGGGTTCTTCATAAAATAGTAGAGCAGGGAAATTCAGTTGTAATAATTGAGCATAACCTGGATGTTCTTCGCTCCTGTGACTATATTTTTGATATGGGTCCTGAGGGGGGAGCAAAAGGGGGTATGATTGTTGCACAAGGTACTCCTGAGGAGCTAAAAACTAATCCTGATTCAGTTACAGGGCATTATTTATAATTAATTATTATAAAATGATAAAGGTATATTGTGAAAATGACGGCCGAATTTATGAGTGTGAACCTGGTATAACTCTGGGCGCTCTGGCCAGGAATAACGGAGTCGAAACCGATTATCCGATATTGGCTGCAATTGTGGATAACCAGTTAAAAGAGCTGAGTTTCGAAATCTATGTAACACACAATATCCGCTTTATCGACTATACTCATAGCGACGGTTACAGAACCTACATCAGGTCTCTCTACTTTGTCCTTCAAAAAGCGGTTTACGATCTTTTCCCGCAGTACTCACTTGTGCTGGATTATTCGCTATGGAACGGTATGTACGGAGAGCTTAAGTGTGAAGAGCTGAATGAGGAGGGTGTACAAAAAACCGCGACTATGAGCGAGGAGGAGATCTCATCTATCCGAAGCAGAATGCAGGAGATAATCAATGCAAATCTCCCTTTTACGCGCAAAAAACTTAGAACAGCAGAGGCTGCGGAGTTATTCAGGGAGAATAACCGGCCGGAGAAGGCATTTCTTCATACTGAGAGGGGTAAGTTCTTCACCACAGTTTACTATCTTGACGGGTATGCCGATCACTTCTACGGTCCGTTGCTGGAGTCCACAGGGATGCTCACATCGTTCAATTTCGAATCCTTCAGCCGCGGATTCCTGATTCAGGCTCCCGATGTTACAAAACCTTATGTGATCAGAAAAACGGCATACCAGTATAAACTCTTCGATGTATTCAAAGAGTATTCGGACTGGTGTTCGGTGCTTGGAGTAAAGAATATCGGTACTGTAAACCACGCAATAAAGGAGGGTAAATCGCGCGATCTTATTCAGGTGGCTGAGGCTCTCCACGAAAGGAAATATGCAGAAATTGCCGATGAGATATTCAAGAGAAGGGACAGAGTAAAACTGGTTCTGATTGCAGGTCCATCGAGCAGCGGAAAAACAACCACATCCAAAAGAGTCTCTCTCCAACTGAAGGTACTGGGCTTGAATCCGGTCGTTATTGAGATGGATAACTACTTTGTAGATAGGGATAAAACTCCACGGGACAAAGATGGTAACTACGATTTTGAGGTATTGGGGGCTCTCGATACCCATTTTCTCAATGAGCAGCTAAAGCATCTGTTCGCCGGGGAGGAGGTGGAGCTTCCGAAATTCGATTTTGCCGAGGGCCGGAGAGTATTCAGAGGAGACTATCTGCGCCTCAAAGAGAATGATATACTTATAATGGAGGGAATTCACGGCCTCAATCCCGAGCTTACATCGGAGATTGACGACTCCTCCAAATACAAAATATATGCAAGTGCCCTCACTTCACTCTCGATTGACGAAAACAACTCAATCAGCACCTCCGACAACAGGCTTTTAAGAAGAATTGTCAGAGACAGCCGTTACCGCGGAGCATCTGCCGAGGATGTAATATTGAGATGGCCGAGTGTCAGGCGCGGTGAGATCAGCAATATCTTTCCTTTTCAGGAGAATGCGGATATCATGTTCAATTCGGCACTCATATTTGAACTTCCACTCCTTAAGTACTATGCCGAACCCCTGTTAAGGAGGATTGCTCCAAATTCACCTGCCTCAACGGAAAGTATCAGATTACTTAAGTTTCTCTCATATATTCAGGAGCTGCAACCCGAAGAGATTGCGACAGTACCGCCTACATCTGTAATGAGGGAGTTTATAGGTGGCAGCAGCTTCAGCTACTAATTACTCTCCTCCCTGCTTTTTCAAACCATTCACGACATCTATCGGGCAGATAGCCAGCTTTCGGGATTCTGCTTGTCGGTACCTCTCCAGAGCTGGAAGTGGATTTCGGAACCTTCGGATGTTATTGCAAGTCTTCCGATATTCTGGCCTGTAGTTACCTTGTCGCCTGCCTTTACCTTTACATTGTCCAGTTTACAGTAGAAGGTGAAGTAATTACCGTGCTGTATAAGAACACATTGATTGTAACCGGGCATAACAAGTATCTGCTTAACTACCCCTTCAAACACACAGTATACCTCCGCACCATTGTCGGACTCGATATTAATTCCGTTGTTGAACGGGAGCTTTATGTTTTTGAATACCGGATGGTTATGTTGCCCGAACCTCTCTGAGATCTCACCCCTTTTTACCGGCCATGGAAGTCGTCCTCTGTTGTTTTCGAATTTGTCCGACAGGATCCGATCTTCCGGACTCTCCCTGTACGCAGGTTTGCTCTTCTCCTTTACGGCAGCCGTAACAAGCCGCTCTATCTCACGGTTCAGCTTCTCCACTTCTCGCCTCTTATCGGCTAGTTGATTCCTGTACTCCTTCTCCTTTTTCGAGAGCTGATTTACAAGCGTCTGGGCATTTTTCTGCTCCTTCTCAAGTTTTGATGTCTCCTTTGCCCTGCTCTCTTTTGTGATTAGAGACTTTTGCCTTATCTTGTCAAGTTCATCCTTCTCTGCACGAATCTGACTCTCTTTCTCCTTGATATACTTTGCCTTATCCCTTACTGCCTTTGCATAATCCCGGAAATATATCCAGCGGCGGTAACCCTGGCTGAGATTTTCGCTTGCGAGAATGTATGAGATCCAGATCTTCTGATCCCGGTTCTTATAGGATGTGTAAATGAGTTTTGAGTATTGTCTCTTAAGATAGGAGTAGTCCTGAATGAGGGCAGATACATCGCTCTCCTTTTTTACAATCTGCTCGTCTATCCGTTTTATCTCTTTCTCGATCTCTGCGAGCAATCTTTTTCGGTTTGTGATCTTTCTCTTAATGAGGTTCAGCTCCTTAAGCCCGGACTGCTGCTTACTTTTGTTGAGCGAAAGTTGCTTGTCGAGCTGGGCAATCTCCTGCTCTATCTCCCTTTTTCTCTGTTCCGGGTCGTAAGACTGGGCAGATGCAATATGCAGAGAGAGTGAGAGTACAAGTAGAGTGAGAAATTTCTTAACCATTATTTCATCTCTTTTTTACGCTCGGCAATCTTCTGCTCTATACCCATAGTTGAGTCCAGAGCCTTTGCCTGATCCCAGTAAATGAATGCCAGATCAAACTCTTTAAGTTTGAAGAGAGTCTCGGCGTAGTGATCCAGAATGGCCGCGCTCTCCTTGCCTCCGTAGAGCATAGCATGTTTGAAAATGGCCTTGGCCTCAAGGTATTTGCCCATTTTAAACAGTATCCAGGCAAATGTGTCCAGATAGGTAGGATTATCAGGCTCCTTATCTACGGTGATTTTGCTCATTTCGTAAGCCCTCTGAAGACTCTTCTCCTCTAAACTCAGGTAATATGCATAGTTGTTGAGAGTAGGTACATTATTGGGCTCGATCTTAAGCACCTTTTCGTAGTATGCGAACGAACTCTTTTTATCCTTCATCTGGTAGTAGAGATCACCAAGAATTGCCATAGGATTTACCATTGCAGAGGGTTTTCCTTTAACAATCTGTAAAATTCTCTTGTACACCTCTATCGCCTCCTTTATCTGCTCTTTTTTTACAAGAGCTATTCCCTTAAGCTCCATAAAATCTGTAACTTCCGGGAATTTTTTTATTATCGCCTCCGATTCTGTAAGCAGATCGTCCCAACGCTCCTCATAGTACAGCAGCGCCAGATACTGTCTGTTTGCACCTGTGTCGTCGGGGTACCTGTCAAGATTATCCTTGAGTACCTTGAGAGCCTCTTCGCGAAATCCTGTCTGGTAGAGATAGGATGTATACTCATAAACAATGGAGGTATCGGCCTTGTGAGCATTGTAGGTGTTCAGCATCATTGTATCGAGCTGTTTGATGAACGCCTGTACGAACTGAGAGTTACGGAGAATCTCCTTGAGATAGGATATCTTCATATCCGGGTTCATATTGCTGTCGGCCAGAAACGGATTGATGTTCTCGAAATATTGGGCAAAATCTCCCTTAATTCTGTAGTACTCAGAGATGCCGAATCTTGCCGGATTGTATGATGGATCGGCTTTTAGGGCATTGGTATATTGAATATATGCCAGGGAATCACTCCTCTGGTTAAGGTAGATATCTCCCAGTATTGTAGAGGTTCTGGGTGTAGGAGAGTCGCTGTTGTATTCTGTTATGAGATCTTTGGCAAGATCGCTTTTACCTTCGTATACAAGTATGTTATATCTTGTAAGAACAGATGCCTCACTCTTCCCCTCGATCTTTTCAATTTCATCAATTACCGAAGCAGCTTTTGTGTACTCCTTCTGCTGAACATAAAGATCTATAAGGTCGTCGTAGAGTGTGGTTTTCTGAGGGTAGGTGCTCCTGATTTTATCATATATGTCAGCTGCCATGCCATACTCTTTTGTAGCTGTGTATAGTCTTGCAAGCTGAACCATATACCAGTAGTTACCGGGATCTGTACTGTAGGCTTTCTGTATGTATATGAGTGCGTTGGAGTAGTCCCCCTCTCTCAGGTATATATTGGACAGATAATAGTTTACAACATCGTTTCCCGGCTCTTTGGCTGCATACTTAAGCAGATATTTTTTTGCCTCCTCTGTTGAGCCTCTCTGATACACTCCGATTGCTTCGAAAATGTTAAGATTTGCACCTCTCTTCTTAGTTTGAGCTGTAGATCCGAGAGGTGTGAGAATGAGACTGAAAAGAATGGTTATATAAGCTATTAATTTAAACATTGACATAACTTTAGTATGGGCAAAGTTAATTATTTTATTACCTTTACAAATATTCGTGCAGCATATTACACCTTTTTTGCATCTTACCTAAGAACGATGGATATCCGTAGTGCAGAACCCTACACAGAAATTGAGTTAATAAACGGGTGCGTCAGAAGAGACCCTAAAGCTCAAAAATATCTGTATGAGAAGTATTCATCAAAGATGCTTGCGGTGTGTTATCGCTATACCGGTAACAGGGATGAAGCGCAGGATTTGTTGCACGACGGTTTCATTTCGCTCTTTGACAAGATTAAAAGCTATAGCGGTACTGGTTCGTTTGAGGGATGGATGAGAAAATACTTCGTAAATGTGTCATTGATGCATCTCAGGAAGAGAGATATACTCAAGTTTCCCGAAGATTTTTCCACGGTAGACAGAGAGATTTCAGACAATCCGTCCGTACTTGACAATATAGCAGTTAAAGATCTGCTTAAACTGATAGCCTCCATGCCCACGGGGTTCCGTACTGTTTTTAACCTGTATGTGATTGAAGGTTTCAGCCATCAGGAGATCGGTAAGATGTTGAATATTACCGAAAGTTCCTCCAGGTCCCAGCTCTCAAGAGCCAGGGAGTGGTTAAAGGATAGTTTATCCGGTTTAAGTAACAAGTGAAATGGATTTTGACAAAAACATAAAAGAGATTATTGAAGGTGCGTCCGAATTGCCCGATTCTTCCGTTTGGGAGAGAATCGAGGGAACAATGCGCAGACGTTCACGCAGGGTCGCCTACTTCAGGAGAGGTGCGGTTCTGGTTGCTTCGGCTGCTGCCGTAGTCTCCCTTTTTATGTTGGGAACGTTGAATCTTCATAAGCAGGATGATAATCATTTAAATCAGGGACAGATCGCAGTAGTTTCCGAGAGGCCCGCATCTGCACCATCTTCGGACAAATTATCAGTTCCGGCATCATCTGCCTCTAAAGTATCCTCTTCAGTTTCAGTCAGTGAGAGTGTAGCATCCGGAGTAACAACCGTTGCAATATCCGGCAATAATAACCAATGCATCGATTTGCCTGAATTTAAGGTCAATAACAATCTCAATCTCTCATCTTCGGTTGCTCAAATTTCGGATAATATCCATTTGAGAAGCGTTAAACAGGCTAATAATTCAAATGTTGTAATTTCAGAAATTCCAAATAGCAATAGTAAGGCTATATCTCTTGAGAAGAAGATAAAGAACTCTCCGTACACCCTTACTTTTGCCGATGAAGAGCCTGTAAAAGCTGTAAAAAAGAGAAGGATATCTGCCGGTGTTTACACTAATATCTCTTCGCCTCACCGCTCCTTGGCACAGATGTATTCCAGAGGATTTGATCTGGAAAATACTCAGACATTTATGGCTGCCGGAGCGCCATATTCACTTGAATCCGATTCAAAATACTATACTCCGGCAAGTGTCGGGGTGCAATTACAAATACCTGTTGCTGGTAATGTTTCTGTAGGGACCGGTGCAGTGTACTCTTTCCTTCGTTCCGACATTAAAACCACTGTGAGCGACAGTTACAGCTATACTCTTATATCGGAAATCCAGTATATTGGGATTCCTCTGAATCTTATATACAATATTCAGGCATCCAGGTCTCTGAGACTTTACGCCAATTTGGGGGCGATGTTTGAAAAAGGTTTGAATAACTCTCAAAAGGTTACCGGTACAGGTAACGGTGATGGAGAGATGAAAGATGGAATTGATCCGGTTGCTCTCTCTTTCAATGGTGGTATAGGAATTGAGTATATGCTGGGTAAATCTCTCGGTTTATATGCCGACCCGGGTCTATCCTACTTTATGGACACAAACCAGCCTTTGAGCATAAGGACTGTTCAACCGTTGCAGTTTAAATGCGAAGTTGGTATCCGATTACATTTGTAGGCCATTTTTAACTATCTTTACAAAAATTATCGGAATTGGTCCAAACTGCAATTGTTATTCTAAACTGGAACGGTCAGCACTATCTTGAAAAATTTCTGCCCGTACTCGTAAGGAGGTCTAATCTTCCCGGTGTCTCTATTGTGGTCGCCGATAACGGATCCGACGATGATTCTGTAGAGTGGTTACGACATCATTTTCCTAAAGTCCAGATCATATCTCTCGATAAAAACTACGGTTTTACAGGAGGTTATAACCGTGCACTCAGGCAGGTGGAGGCAGATTACTATATCCTGTTGAACTCCGATGTTGAGGTATCCGAAAACTGGCTTCAACCTCTGATTGACAATATGGAGAGCCGTCCCGAGGCGGGTGTTTGTATGCCTAAGATACGTTCTCATTACAGGAGGAGTGCATTTGAATATGCCGGTGCGTGCGGAGGCTTTATTGATGTATTTGGCTACCCTTTCTGCAGGGGGAGGATTCTCTCAAACATCGAAGAGGATAATGGACAATATAATTTTGACAGGGAGATTTTTTGGGCATCCGGAACCTGTATGATGGTCAGGGCATCTCTTTTTCATGAATTGAATGGGTTTGACGAGTCTTTCTTCGCTCATATGGAGGAGATCGACTTCTGTTGGAGAGCCAAACTCGCCGGTTATAAGGTTTGGGTCTTTACAGACTCAGTTATCTTCCACGTAGGTGGAGGTACTCTTCCAAATAACTCTCCCCGAAAGCTTTACCTTAACTACAGAAACAATCTGCTTATGATGTACAAGAATCTGCCTCTCTACAGGCTTCACATCACTCTTTTTGTGAGAATGGTTCTTGATGGCGTATCTGCTGTAATGTATCTTGCTTCGGGTAAGGCAAACTTCTTTAAAGCCGTTATTAAGGCTCATTTTCACTTCTGGAAGATGGTTTTTTCGGTAAAACGGGACAAAAGATATCCTCACAGAGGGGTCTCCTGTATTTACAGAGGGAGTGTGGTTCTCTCCTTCTTCCTGTCGGTTAAAAAGCTGAGATTTATCGATATAGAGGAGAGTGTCTCATGCTGATTCTCTAAAGTGTCTCTATACACTTTTCAAGTCTTGTTCCTCTGGATCCTTTTATTAAAAATGTATTCCCTGTCGGTTTTGCTGTCTCAAACTCCGCCTTAAGTTCGTCTGATGTGGCAAAGAATCTGGCGTGAGCTGCGAAGTACTTGTCATCTCGGGCTGCCTCAAGGAACTCTCTGCCTACAAAAAATATCTGCGCAGGTTTCAACTTTTTAATATACTCCAGTATCCCCTTATGCTCCGCCTGTGACTCTGCGCCGAGTTCAAGCATATCACCTATGATCAGGCACTTTTTGGAAGCCTTCAGTTTCGAGAAGTTCTCCAGAGAGGCTCTCATGCTTGTCGGGTTTGCATTGTATGCATCAACAATAAGTGTGTTTCGTATTCCTTTGACAAGTTGTGACCGGTTGTTCGACGGTATGTATGATTCTATTGCCTTTGCCGCATCGCAGATGTTAACTCCGAGCCACGATCCCACGCTTATTGCCGCTATGATATTATCGGCATTGTAGTTGCCTATAAGGTGAGTGTTGATGACTCCGTAACCGGGAGCCTTGAGCCTGAGAAATGGGTTTTTTGCCGATGATGAGAGTATCTTATACCCATCCTGTTTTAAACCGTATTTTATGGTTTTGATCCCCGATCTCTCGGAGATCATTTCACAGAGAGTGCTATTGTCATTGTTGTAGAAGGCTGTTCCGTTATTTGCAAGAAGATGGTCATACATCTCTCCCTTTGCCTTTTTTACTCCTTCGGGCGAGCCGAATCCAAGCAGATGCGCTTTGCCTACATTTGTTATGAGTCCTGCATTGGGTAGGGCTATTGATGTGAGGAGCCTGATCTCTCCGGGGCCGCTGGCTCCCATCTCTATCACTGCAACTTCGGTGTCCTTTGTAATATCCAGGAGTGTAAGAGGAACACCAATGTGGTTGTTGAAGTTCCCCGACGTGCTTTTAACTCTGTATTTTGTAGCAAGTACTGCTGTTATGAGCTCTTTTGTTGTGGTTTTGCCGTTTGTGCCGGTAAGTGCAAAGAGAGGAATGCCAAGTACCTTCCTGTGGTGTGATGCAAGCTCCTGAAGTGTCTTGAGAACATCATCCACAAACAGGAATTTGGGACTTACCGAGAGGCTTTTGTCATCCACAACGGCAAGTATTGCACCTGCTGCAATTGCATCTTTTGCAAAGATGTTTCCGTCAAAATTGTCCCCTTTTAGTGCAAAGAATATCTTTCCCGGCTCTACCTTTCTGCTGTCGGTAGTCACCCCTGTGGATTTCTGGAAAGATGCGTAGAGTTGATGAATATCCATTTTTCTAAAGTTTTCCGGTTGATCCAAACCCACCTGTGCCTCTGTTGCTGTCCGACAGTTTATCGGTTAGGCTCCACTCCACTCTCTCATACTTTGCAATTACCATCTGCGCAACTCTCTCTCCAGGTGTAAGTACAAAAGGGGTATCCGAAAGATTTACGAGAATTACCTTTATCTCACCTCTGTAGTCGGCATCTATGGTTCCGGGGCTGTTTACCACACCTACACCATGTTTTGCCGCAAGTCCGCTTCTGGGCCGGATCTGGGCTTCGTACCCTTCGGGCAGTTCAATAAACAGACCGGTCGGTACCATCTCCCTTTTGAGGGGTTGAATGGTTACAGACTCTTTGATATTTGCCCTGATATCCATGCCGGCAGAGTGCTCGGTGGCGTACTCGGGAAGAGGATAGTCGGAGAGGTTTACAATTTTAACTTCCATAGGTTGATCTTTTCAATCTTAATATAATAGAGTATATAGATTATAATCAGTAGAGTGTGAACTGCCGTTTTAAGCACAAACCCCATTTGCGGTAATATGCTTGATATTCCGAATAGTATAAGTCCGAGTATCATAAATGAGCAGATTCTCTTCCATTTGTATGGTATCGGGTAGTATTTGTTTCCGAGTGTAAGGCTTATAATGAGCATTACCACATATGAAATCAGGTGTCCCCAGGCGGCGGCGTGGTACGAGTAGAGTGGCATGAGGCTGATGTTTATCATTAGTGTAACTGCCACTCCGGAGAGTGTTATCCATATTGCATAGCTTGTCTTTCCCGATAGTTTGTACCACATGGATACGTTGAAAGAGATACCCAGCAGAACGTTGGCCATGAGCATAACCGGAAGAACACCGGCGCCGCCGCGGAA
This sequence comes from Bacteroidales bacterium, assembly GCA_017848635.1. Classification (GTDB taxonomy): domain Bacteria; phylum Bacteroidota; class Bacteroidia; order Bacteroidales; family UBA932; genus JAFIHK01. Next base: position 13,483 of record JAFIHK010000027.1, read on the forward strand.
ATCCTTTCCAAGAATAAGTGCTACAATATCTATGTATAGAGTAAGGCCGAGAAAGATTAGCATTGCAAATGCCGTAAAGTGCTCCATCACTTGTGCATAGAGCTCTTTCGAGCCGGACTCCTTCTCTCGGTTGAAAAAGAATGGCTCCGATGCGAAGCGGAACATCTGCACAAAGAGTGTCATAAGTACGGCAAGTCTTCCCCACGCTGCATATACTCCAAGCTCCGACTTCCAGTCCAGGCCCTCGGGTGTGAAAAACCGGAAAAGTGGACGGTCTATAAAGTCATTCATTATTCCGGGAAGTCCTGCTATCATTAGAGGCAGGGAGTATGTCATCATCTGCAGGAACAGCTTTTTATTGAACCGGAGCCTGATCTTTAATATCTCAGGCAGCATTATAATCAATAGTACTATACAGCTTATAAATATTGCAAATATTACATATGAGAAGTCGGGAGTGGTAGAGATAAACCAGTTCAGCGGCGACCCGGGGTGTCTAAGCAGATAGGCCGGAGCGAACAGGAATAGTATAAAGTTGAATGATGTCTCGGTGAGTATCTTTATGGTTTTGATGGTTGCAAATTTGAGTGCTTTATGTTCAAATCTCAATTTTGCAAATACAATTGATGTGAATGTGTCTATTGCGAGTATCCCCCCCGCATAAACAAATGTGAGCTCATAGCCTTGATAACCCAGCATTTGGGAGAGTGTTGGGCTGAGTAAGGTAAAGGCGATTATAGTGATAAGAGATACTATTCCGACAGTGAAGAGTGCATTTGAGAAGATCTTGCCCGGATTATCCGATTTATTTGCAAACCGGAAACACCCTGTCTCAAGCCCCATAACAAGTATAACCTGCAGAATAGCGATATAGGCCATCACTTCGGAGAGCTCTCCGTAGCCCGATTTGACCATCACTCTTGTGTAGAACGGAACCAGAAGGAAGTTAATAAATCTAGCAAGTATTGTGCTCAGGCCGTAAATAGCCGTCTCTCCTGCGAGCTTTTTAATGGCCTTGTTCATAAGATAATTTGCACGGTTTGGGTAATTAGGATAATTTTGTGCTGACTATCGACAAAGATAATTATTTAATAGAAATGTTATGAAACTAAAACATTTTGCAATTGCAACTCTGGCCGTTTTTTCGGTATGGAGTTGTAAGAACGGTTCAAAGAGTGAACAAAACACAGAACAAGCTAAAGACACAGTAAAAATGGAAAAACAATTGGCATTTAATCCTGCTGAACTTCCCGAAGAGCCGATCTTCGAGGTTGTAACAAGCGAAGGAACTTTTAAAATCAAACTCTACAAAGAGACAAAACTGCACAGGGATAATTTTGTTAAACTTGCTTCGGAGAACTTCTACGATGGTATTCTTTTTCACAGAATTATCAAGGGATTTATGATTCAGGCAGGCGATCCGCTATCGAAGGATACAACCCAGATGGACTCTTGGGGTACTGGCGGCCCCGGATATACAATCCCAGCAGAGATTCTTCCGCAATTCAAACATAAAAAGGGTGCACTTGCTGCCGCACGCAGAGGTGATGCTGCCAACCCTCAGAGGGAGTCTTCCGGTTCTCAGTTCTATATTGTTCAGGATCCGGCAACTTGTGCTCAGCTTGATGGTGACTACACCGTTTTTGGTGAGACAATATCGGGTTTGGATATAATTGACAAAATCGCATCGGTTCCTACAGGAAGAAGAGATATTCCTGTTAATCCGGTTGTTATAATAAGCATTAAGCCGGTATTAAAGTAGTCCGGCGCTCTCTTTTACCTTTCTGGCCATGTTCGAAGCGAAGATGAACTCATTCAGCTCGGCATGGTCAGTTTTTAATACATCGTCCTTAGTCCCCTCCCAAACCAGAGCCCCCTTGTATATAAAACAGAGTTTGTCGCCAATCTCCATAACCGAGTTCATATCGTGGGTGTTGATAACTGTGGTTATGTTGTACTCCTGAGTAATCTCCCGGATAAGCTGGTCTATAAGGATGGATGTCTGAGGATCGAGCCCGGAATTCGGTTCGTCGCAAAACAGATACTTTGGGTTTAGTGCTATTGCTCTTGCAATGCCTACTCTCTTTTGCATACCTCCGCTGAGTTCATTGGGATAGAGTGAATTGACATCCCGTAGATTGACCCTTTTCAGGCAAAAGTTTACCCGATCCAGTTTCTCTTCATCGCTCCAATCGGTAAAGAAGTCCATAGGGAACCGGACATTCTCCTCTACGGTTGCAAAATCGAACAGAGCACTTCCCTGAAACAGCATACCTATCTGCTTTCTGATCTCCTTCTTCTCTTTATTGTTTAATATAGTAAAGAGAGTATTTTCGTACCATATCTCTCCGGAGTCCGGTTCGTGAAGTCCTACGAGCGATTTGAGCAGGACAGTCTTTCCCGATCCAGATGCTCCGATTATAAGAGAGCACTCTCCCGGTTTGTATGTAACCGATATGTTTTTAAGTACGTGGTTACTACCGAAACTCTTCTCAATATTTTTTACTTTTATCATACCGGATTAGAGCATTAAATGTGTTATCACGAGATTGAAAACCAGGATGAGGACACTGCTTATAACAATGGCTCTGGTGCTTGAACGCCCTACTCCAAGCGACCCTCCTGTTGCATAATACCCGAAAAATGATGATATGCTTGTAATTATAAAACTGAATGCAGCCATTTTAGTCATACTGTAAAATATATAGTATGATTTGAATGAGAAACGTATCCCGTCTATGTAGTGCCCCAATGTTATTATGTTGGTCAGATATATTATGAGCGCTCCTCCCAACAGGCCGAGAATGAAGCTGAGCAACATCAGCAGAGGGTTAAATATGGTTGCGGCAGAGATCTTAGGCAGAATAAGGTAATTCGCAGAGTTTAGTCCCATCATCTCCATCGCATCTATCTGCTCTGTGATTCTCATACTGCCGATTTCGCTGGAGATATTGGATCCCACCTTGCCTGCAAGGATGAGGGCAATCATTGTCGAGCAGAACTCCAGAACCAGACTCTCCCTGGTCATATAACCCACATACATCTTGGGGATCAAAGGGTTTTCCAGGTTGGAGGCTGTCTGCAACACTATTACCGCGCCAATGAATACCGATATTATCGCAACAATGTGGACAGATTGAAGAACCAGTTTTTCTGTCTCATTTATAAACTGTTTGCGGAATATTTTCCAGCTGTCGGGCTTCGTTAAGACGCTCTTCATCAGCAGCAGATACTGACCTATGGTTTCGAGTGCTTTTATCATTGATTCTAATTGTGCCCAAAATTAGCCATTTTTTGACTATAGTTCTCAGATTTTAGTTAAATTCGCGGCAAATTTTACATTAGCAATTTGAGATTACTATACAATACAGGGCTAAGCATCTATTTTGGCGGCATAGCACTGGCTGCAAACTTCAACCGAAAAGCCGAACTCTTCGTAAAAGGGAGAAGGGGCTGGGAGAAGAGTCTTAGAGAAAAAATTGATTTTGCCAGGAGTCAGGGCAGGAGTGAGGTTGTATGGGTACACTGCTCCTCTGCCGGTGAATTTGAACAGGGGCGTACAATTATCGACGCTGTCAAGCATAATAATCCTCATGTAATAATCTTGCTCACTTTTTTCTCCCCTTCGGGCTACGAGTTGCGTAAAAATTATCCCAATGCCGACCTGGTATTCTATCTGCCTCTGGATAGTCCCAAAAATGCTGAGAAGTTTCTTGATATTGTCAGGCCGTCGAAGGCTCTCTTCATAAAATACGAATTCTGGTACAACTACCTCAAGGCTCTTAAAGTAAGGGAGATCCCTACTTATGTTGTCTCTGCAATTTTCCGTGAGAAGCAGGTTTTCTTCAGATGGTACGGTGGTCTCTTCAGGCAGATGCTTATGTACTTTACAAAGATTCTTGTGCAGGAGGAGAATTCGGTAAAGCTACTGGAGGGATTGGGTCTCTCAAACTGTGTTGTTACGGGCGATACCCGCTTCGACAGAGTAAATGAACTGAAGAAGAGCAGTGTCTCCGTTCCGGCTGCTGAGGTTTTTGTGAAGGAGAGCTTCTGTCTTGTTGCAGGGAGTACCTGGGAACCCGACGAGAAGATCATTGGCGGAGTTATGTCCGGTATGGGTGATATAAAGCTTATTATTGCCCCTCATGAGATAAAAGATGAGCAGATAGCTCATTTGAAGAGTGTTCTTGACCCTCTCGGTGTAGTTATCTTTAGCCAGATAAAGGATCGTGTTGGAGAGGAGGGTGTGCAGGAGATGCTTCGTAAATCGAGAGTTCTCATAATAGATACAGTTGGCCTGCTATCTTCGCTGTACCGCTATGCCCATGTGGCATATATCGGTGGTGGTTTCGGAAAGGGAATCCATAATATTCTGGAGGCAGCCACTTTCGGAGTTCCTGTTATCTTCGGTCCAAATTATCATCGTTTCCGGGAGGCAAATGATCTGATTGCTCTGGGAGGGGCGTTTCAGGTTGAGTGTGCTGCCGATTTAAAATCGCTGATTAAGGGGTATGAAAGCGACTCCTCTCTGTTAAGAAACACAGGAATCATTTGCGGTAACTATGTCGAAGAGAACAGAGGTGCTACCGCAAAAGTATTCCGCGAAATTTTCTAGAATTATCTATTCTGTTTAAATATCAATTCTCAGGTTACAGGTCAATTCTCAAGGCTAAATTTGCTGAGAATCCGTTTGACCAAAATCCTTTAAATGTGTTAATAGTGTGATCGGAGCCGTCGGTTCCTCTCTCTATGTATATTTTATCGGTAAGGTTATTCAGATTCAGTATGGCAGATGACCTCTTTCCCAATATAGAGAAGCGATAATTGGCCGATGCATTCACAACCGTATATGATGGGATCCGGTAAACTCCCGGATTGTTGGGATTGCTCCTTGATGAGGGTTCGAAATCGGCATAGAATTTACCATAATAGTTTAAATCTCCGCTCAATGTAAGATTCTTTACCGGGGTGTACTCCACGCCGAGGGATAGCTGATTCTGGGGAGAGTCTCCGACAGGCAGTCCGTTTGTGTAGATATTAAGCGTACCGATTATCTGCCCGGAATAGTTGTCGTATATGGTAGCGCTAACATCGTTTTTCCAGCGCCAGTCGGCTATTGAGAGATAGGATTTTGCCCTTAGTTTTGAGGTGAAGGCATAGGAGATATCTGCTTCCAATCCTGTATGCAGTGCATCAAGACCTCTGACAAGGAAGCGGTTGAGGCCGGTTTCCTGCATCACGTAAGGGTTTGACATTACACTTTTATTTTTCCAGAGTGCAGCGTATGCGGTTAGTTCAAGGGCGAGTTTATTCCCCGTAGTCCGGAAACCGGCCTCCGTAAGAAGATTTCGCTCATTTTTTACTCCATTGGTTATATTGTTGTTCCAAGATGAGAAGAAGACATCGGAGTAGGGAATTCTGCTGTTAATCGCAGCATTTATATAGACCGATGAGGTTCGGCTTATCTTTCCGAGAATGCCCGCTTTGAGGCTGAATCCTCTGCCGTAGGCAATTCTGCTGTATTCATTGCCCACATAGTTGTAATTATCCCTTCTCCTGATTGTTGTTCCGAATATTGAGACTCCCACCTTTGAAGTGAGCCTGGGGGTCTCGTATGAGATCATTGTGTAAAGGGTTCCGTGGTTGATTATTTTGCCTGAGTTAAGCCTTATTTCATCTCCTACAACTTTGATCTGATCCCTTCCGGCAACTCCTGCCATTGAGTTATTTTCGTAATCTTCGTACCAGTAGTCACCCCCCAGCAGATCGGTTATGACCTCCTTCTCCCAGGTAGAGTAAAACTGGTAGTGAAGTCCGCTCTCTAACGATAGATTAGGTGAGAGTTTAGTGTTGATTCCCCATTTGAGTCCGGTCTGCAGGTGCCCGGCCAGGTAATCAGTCTGAACTCTGATTGATTCACCGGTTTGAGGGTCCCTGTTAGTTGAAATCACCTCATTCCAATCTATCTGCCCATCTTTTTGGAACTCAATAATGCTCTTCCCTTTAGATTCCGACCATTTTCCTCCTCCATCTCCGGTAGATAGGTAAACTGCCGAGTTCATTGTTGTTGCAGGGGTTATTTTGTAGAAGTGATGGATGGTAAGATAGGGTTTATGGTAAAAGTTTTCCGAAATATTTCTTCTCTTTCCGTCGTACCAACCCCAGTTTTTATTATAACTTGTCCCATACTCCTCAACTTCTGCTTCTGTAAGTTTTGCCGATCGTTGCTGGTGACGCTCGGGTGATCCTAACAGTGTCATAACAAGGGAGTGTCTCTCTCCAATTTTTTTGCTAACCGTTAAAAGATATGCCCAGGAGTTTACATCGGACGACTCTATAAATGTCTTTCCGGTAACATAAGATGTTGATAAAGAGAGCGCCCATCCGTTTTTAAGGACTCCGCTGTTTAACGAAGCCTGGTATTTGAACAGACCGTAATCTGTTGCAGATACTCCTGCCGAGGCAGATGCTCTCTCAACGGGTAGAGTGGTTATAATATTAATTGTACCTCCCATTGAGTTATCGGATAGCATAGAGGCTCCAGGCCCTTTCTGAACCTGTATCATGCTGGTTGCATCGGCCAGCCCGGCCCAGTTATTCCAGTACATACCTCCCGTAGTAAGACCCGAAATAGGGATCCCGTTCAGCATAACTGAGATATTCTCCTGTTTGAAACCTCTGATGTTGATTTTTGCATCGCCGTAGCTTCCGCTTTCGGCTGTTGCGTATATCCCGGGAACCCTTTTTAAAAGTTCGGGAAATGTTTGCCCTGTCGCTTTTGCTGAGATCTCCGAGTGGTTGACACTTGTGAGTCTTAACGGAGTGCTCTTTTCGGGCATAAATGAAGCTGAGATCCGTATCTCATTGAGATTGATCTGTCGTATCTCCTCTTTTGTTGTGTTGGTTGAATCCTTAACCGGATTTTGTGATTTAAGCCCCGACATTGAGGCAAGGGTGAAACATACAAGAGTCACCCACTTTGCGAAGGTAGTATTTTGTGTTTTCATAAATTTCTTCTCTCTTCCAGACTTTAACTGTCGGTACCGTAGTTGCAACGGTTCTGCCTTAAACGGCTCGCGGACTATACCGCCGATCGGGAATTACACCCTGCCCTGAAGAATTATTTGCGGCGCGAAGATATGTAAATTTTTTATATGTTTGCATTACCCACTTAATAATTACACTTATGAAAAATTTCTTACGAGAGGCACTATTTACTGCCTGCACCTCCACCGCGCTGTTATTTATGAGTTTCCAAACAGGATATGCTCAGAATCTCTCCGGAGCAGCTTCAGAAGGTAACTCCGCAACAAAGGAGTGGAGACTCATCTGGCAGGATGAATTCAACGGCAAATCGGTAAATTTAAAAAAATGGAACATTCTTACCCGTGAAACCAGTAAGCACGGAGAGTTGCAGTATTATATCCCCGATGAACTCTATACAGAGGGGGGAAATCTTGTTATCAGAAGCAGTAAAAGGAATTTCGGCAGCCAAAGTTTTACCAGCGGAAGGTTAGATACAAAGGATAAATTGGCTATTACCTACGGTCGTTTCGAGATAAGGGCTAAATTACCTGCAGGTAAGGGGTTGTGGCCTGCACACTGGCTCTATCCTCAGAACAGGGACTGGGCTATGGAGTATGTTATGAGCGAGGCAGTGGCTAACGGAAAGGAGAGTTCCATTCCTGAATTCCGCCCTTGGTATACCGAAATAGATATTATGGAATTTCTAGGACATGAACCGAACATATTTTACGGGACATTTCACTACTACTCGTTTAAGGGTGAAAAGCGGAGCTCAACCGTAACATATCGTGCCGATTTCTCATTTGCAGATGATTTTCATATTTTTGCTCTTGAGTGGGAGCCTGATGCAATACGCTGGTATATAGATGGAAAGCTGGTTCATACCGCTACAGAGGGTGTGCCGCACGCACCTCACTATTTGATTCTTAATACTGCTGTTGGTGGCTCTTGGCCGGGAAACCCCGACTCAACAACAATCTTCCCTCAGTACCACCTGATTGATTATGTAAGAGTTTATCAGAGGAG
>JAFIHK010000028.1 GCA_017848635.1 Bacteroidales bacterium
CAGTCCCAAGAGCTATACCCCGGAAGCCCATATTGAGGGTGAAGGTTAAGGTGTAGCAGTATACCAGGTTTAGCACATTCACAGTAATGTCTGCTACCATAGGGGTTTTAGCGTTCTGCATTCCAAGGAACCACCCCTTGAACGCAAAAAGAGAGAGTGTAGCAGGAGCGGCCCATACCCGCACGAGAAAATAGTCTCTGGCAAGTTCCGAAACCTTATCGGGAGCATTTACCACAACAAGAGCAGCGGAGACAAATATGTGCTGAAGAATCAGGATTGCCAGTGCAGATACTATTGCTGTAGAGAGAGCCTGTTCCAGAGTCCTGACTGCATCTCTTAAATCTCTTCGACCGTAAGCCTGCGCAGTTAAACCAGCGGTACCAACCCTCAAAAAGCCGAAATTCCAGTACAACAAATCGAACAGCATAGTGCCGATAGCCATACCGCCTATCATTGCAGCATCTCCCAGCCTCCCTGCTATTGCAGTGTCAACAATACCTACAAGTGGAACCGTTATGTTTGCAAGGATGCTTGGCCCTGCCAGATGAAGAATTTTTTTGTTTATGCCCTCTTTCATGCAGTTATCGGTATTTTCCCTCCTCCTCAAGCATCCCAAGATATGATAAGTACCTCTCCTCCGAAATCTGCCCGGACTCTACCGCCTCCTTTACGGCGCAGCCTGGCTCGTGAGTGTGGGTACAAGGGGAGAATCTGCACTTCTCAAGTATCGGAAGCATCTCTCTGAAGTAGTGACTAAGCTCCTCCTTCTCAATCTCAACAAGACCGAACCCTCTTATGCCGGGAGTGTCAATAATAAAACCTCCGCTCGAGAGCGGATGCATCTCGTAAAAGGTAGTTGTATGCTTGCCCTGGTTATGGTACTCCGATATATTACCCGTTTTTACCTCAATCCCCGGATCAAGAGTCTTTATTATGGTTGACTTTCCCACCCCGGAAAGGCCCGAAAAGAGTGAAATCTTTCCGTTGCATCGCTCCCTGAGCTCGTCTATATTGATTCCTCCTTTAGCAGACAATTCCAGAGTTTCGTATCCCGCCCCCCTGTAAAGGGCTATATAGTAATCCAGAAGCTCTCTCAATTCGCCGGTGCAGATGTCGCATTTGTTGAATACAATTGTTACAGGTACTCTGTAAGCTTCGCATGTAACCAGAAAGCGATCGGTAAAAGCCTGTTTGAATTCGGGCAGGTCCACTGTCACAATCAGAAAAACCATATCTAAATTGGATGCGATTATATGCGACTGCCTCGAGAGGTTTGTGGATTTTCTGATGATATAATTTTTTCTCGGATGAATTCTTACAATCGTACCCTCTCCGTCACCGGATGGTTCGTAGTCCACAATGTCACCTACCGCAATAGGATTTGTTGTATCCGACCCCTTAAGCCGGAGTCGACCTCTTACGCTGCACCGGACCGGATTCCACGCGGGAAGATTAGTTACCAAATAGCTGCTGCCGGTGTGCTTAATTACGGTAGATGTTAAAATTTCCATTATCTTTATAATCCATGCAAAGATAGAAAATTGTGCAAAAAGGATTAACTTCGCCTTTTGAATCGTAAAAAAATGTATACTTCGGAAGAGATAAATGAAATTGTGGAGAGTGGAATACGGGAGCTTAAACTGGTAAAAGATCCCCAAGAGTTATACACTCCGCTTGATTATATGATGTCTATCGGCGGAAAGAGACTGAGGCCTCGGATTGCTCTGACCGTATATAATCTGTTCAAGGATAAAATCGATGAATCCATACTGTATCCGGCAATAGCACTTGAGGTGTTTCACGGATTCACGCTAATACACGACGATATTATGGATAAGGCCCCTTTGAGAAGAGGGCACGAGACTGTACACACAAAATGGAATAATAACATTGCCATTCTTTCTGGCGACGTTATGTGTATAAAATCTTTCGAGTATCTTGTTTACACCCCCAAGGAGAAGCTGAAATGCGTTCTTGATCTCTTTACAAGAACAGCTGCCGAAGTTTGTGAAGGACAGCAATATGATATGAATTTTGAGTCCGGAAACGAAATTTCAATTGAGGAGTACAACCGGATGATAGGTCTCAAGACAGCAGTCCTTATCGCCTGCTCCGCAAAACTGGGTGCAATCATAGGTGGGGCAGATGAACAAAAGGCAGATACTCTGTACAAACTCTTCTATCTGCTCGGAATGGCTTTCCAGATAAAGGATGACTATCTCGATACTTTCGGAGATACCTCCACGTTTGGCAAGGAGATTGGAGGGGATATTATGAATAACAAAAAAACATGGTTACTGATAAATGCCCTCAACCTTGCAAATGGCCCGGAAAAGAGCGAGCTGGAGGGGCTTCTCGACGATAACAGGCTCCCATCTGCAGAGAAGATAGAGAGGGTGACAGCTCTTTACATAAAGCTTGGAGTGAAGGAGAGAGCCGAAAATGCGATTGAACGTTACTATCAGCAGGCAATTGATTTATTGTCGGGTGCCGGATTCGATGATGTGCAGATGAGCGTACTTGGAAAAATAGCTCGGATGCTTGTTTTAAGATCAAAATAATCAATAATATATGAAAATTTATTCTGCAAATTTTAATGAGATTTTTGACCGCTCTGTGGCGGATTACCACAAAACGGACGATGTTGACGCCCCTATGAATAACCCATATCCCGAAAAGAGTTTTGAAAATATTCTCTATACAAAGAACTGGATCGACGCCGTTCAATGGCACCTGGAGGATATTATCAGGAATCCGGAGATTGACCCGGCAGAGGCGCTTCTTATTAAAAGGAGAATTGACAGATCGAATCAGGAGAGAACGGATCTCGTTGAGCTGATAGACAGTTACTTTATGGAGAAATTTGCCGATGTTAAGGTTCTGGCAGATGCTTATGTCAATACTGAGACTCCTGCCTGGGCAATTGACCGTCTTTCGATTCTTGCATTAAAGATTTACCATATGAGGGTAGAGGCCGAAAGAGCAGATGCATCTGCATCGCATATCGAACAGTGTACAAAAAAATTAAATACGCTTCTGGAGCAGCGATCAGATCTCTCGGGAGCAATTGACAAGTTGTTGAACGACATCGAAGCCGGCAGGAAATATATGAAGTTCTACAAGCAGATGAAGATGTACAACGACCCGTCGTTAAATCCGGTTTTATATAAGAAGTGAGAAGGAGAAGACATATTCTTGTACTGAGGTTCTCGGCAATCGGCGACGTTGCGATAGCTGCTCCGCTAATGAGGGAGTACGCTGCCAGGAATCCTGATGTGAGATTTACATTTGTCTCTAATGGACGCTTGAAGCCTCTTTTTGAGGGTGTTAAAAACCTTCATTTTCATTCGGTTGACTTTAAAAATGAGCATAAGGGGATAAAAGGACTCGTTAAACTTTACAGAGAGTTAACCCGTCTTAAACCGACTGCGGTTGCCGATTTTCACGGAGTTTTGAGGAGTCTCTTTCTAGATGCTCTCTTTGCGCTAGCTTTTATAAAAGTAAGAGTGATCGACAAGGGACGAAGAGAGAAGGCGCTCTTAACCAGGCGTACGGGAAAGGTACTGAAGCCGCTTAGAAGTTCAATGTCAAGGTACGAGTCTGTTCTATGCAGAGTGGGACTGGATTCGATAAATTTTGCCGAGGCAAAGATCTCTCAGGCACCATTAAGGGAATATGAGGAGTTTAGAGTTGGTATAGCACCTTTTGCCAAACATAAAGGAAAGATGTGGCCATACGAAAAGATGGAGGAGGTCGTCGATTATTTAACCAGGGATGAGGGTGTAAAGGTTTTTCTGTTCGGAGGAGGAAAGGATGAGGTAAATGCACTGATGGCATGGCAGCATAAATTCCCCGGAGTTGAGTCTGTTGCCGGTAAATACGATTTTGAAGAGGAGCTGCAGATCATGTCCAAGATGGATCTTATGGTAACTATGGACTCTGCTAATATGCACCTTGCCTCCCACGTAGGTGTACCGGTAATATCTGTATGGGGTGCCACACACCCTTACGCAGGCTTTACCGCATGGGGGCAAAAAGAGTCCTATACTGTTCAGTATGACATAAGTTGCAGGCCATGTAGTGTTTTCGGAAATAAAAAATGTTTCAGGGGCGATTACGCCTGCCTGAACAATATAACCTCCGAAATGGTTATTGATAAAATAAACGAATTCAGAGAATCGTTACAAAAACAGAGATGAACAATATTGAAATAATGTCGCCCGCCGGGAATTTCGAAGCACTTTCTGCTGCAATTCAAGGTGGCGCTCAGTCCGTATATTTTGGTGTGGGAGAGCTCAATATGCGCTCTCACTCTGCAAATAATTTTTCCAGGGAGGATCTGCAGGAGATAGTTAACAGGTGCAATGCCGCCGGAGTTAAATCCTATCTTACTCTGAACATTGTACTCTACGATGATGATATTCCCGCAATGGAAAAGACTATTGACGATGCCCTAAAAGCAGGAGTCTCTGCCGTTATCGCATCAGATATGTCTGCCATACTTTACGCAAGGAGAGTTGGAATGGAGGTACACATCTCCACTCAACTCAATATTTCCAACTATGCAAGCGTCAAGTATCACTCACAATTTGCCGATGTGATGGTTCTTTCAAGAGAGCTGAATCTTAATCAGATACGTTCTATCAGCGAATCGATCAGGAGAGATCAGCTCAAGGGTCCTTCGGGCGAGCTGGTAAGATTGGAGCTTTTTTGCCACGGGGCTCTATGCATGGCTGTCTCTGGAAAGTGTTACCTGAGCCTGCACGAGACAGGGGCATCTGCAAACAGAGGGAGCTGCTACCAGATCTGCCGAAGGGGATATGAGGTGACAGATGTTGAGACTAACAGAACTCTTTTAGTTGATAATAAGTATATTATGTCTCCTAAGGATCTTTCGACGATTGAGTTTCTGGATAAGATAATTGATGCCGGGGTTACAGTTCTTAAAATTGAGGGGAGAGCCAGAAGCGCAGATTATGTAAAAACAGTTACGGCGGCCTACAAAAAAGGGGTAGATGCACTCTACTCCGGACCATATACCGATGAGCTCAAAATTACGCTCAAAGAGGAGGTGGCGAGAGTCTTTAACAGAGGTTTCTGGGATGGATATTATCAGGGAGCCAGGTTGGGAGAGTGGAGCAATGTGTATGGTAATAAGGCTACTAAAAGGAAATATTATGCAGGAAAGGTTACAAACTTTTTCGACAAACTTGGAGTAGCTGAGGTATTGGTAGAGACCGGTGAAATTGCTCTCGGCGATGAGATTCTTATTATGGGACCATCAACAGGTGTAATTGAGATAACTGTAAGCGAGATTCGGGTAGATCTTAAGCCTGTGGAGCGTGCCGTTAAGGGTGAGTATTGTTCGATCCCTGTAAATCAGGATATAAAGTTGAGAAGGTCCGATAAAATCTATATCTGGAGAGATGTCACCAAAGATGCCCGATAAAATAGCAGAGTTTCTGCGTGAACACCACGTGCTCACTATGGCCAGCCATAACGGTTCGGAAATTTGGTGTGCAAACGCCTTTTACGCGTATGTTGAGGATGAGGATGCCCTCATTATAACCTCCGAGGATCATACAAAACACATTATGCTGGCAGTCAGTTCCGCAAAGGAGGGGGAGTTGCCTCTGATTGCTGGTTCGATAGTTCTGGAGACCGAAGTAGTTGGTAAGATCCGTGGATTACAGTTTACAGCTACACTGGAGAAAAACGAGGGAACCCTCTCAAAATACAGACTTCTGTACTTGAAAAGGTTCCCTTATGCTATACTGAAGGGTGGCGATTTATGGGTACTTCGTTTCAAGGATCTAAAGTTTACCGATAACCGCCTCGGATTCGGTAAAAAAATAGTTGCCAGCCTCTAAAGAGAGAGCAGCTCTCTGATTTTATCCACAGAATCTGTCTTCTCCCATCCGAAGAACTGGATATTTTTTATCCTCTTTTCGCCCCTCTCTATGATCTCAACCTCTTTGACAAATGGGTCTCTTCCCATATGTCCGTATGCTGCAGTCACCTCATAGATAGGATTCTTAAGACCGAATTTTTCAATAATCTTAGCGGGTCTCAAATCGATAAACTGTGGAATTATCTCTGCAAGCTTAGCATCGCCAACAAGTGAAGTTCCGTATGAATTAACATAGTAACTTACCGGGTGCGAAACGCCTATTGCGTAAGCTATCTGAACAAGTACCTCCTTTGCAGCACCTGCGGCTACCAGGTTTTTTGCAATATAACGTGCGGCGTAGGCAGCCGAACGGTCAACCTTGCTTGGGTCCTTACCTGAGAATGCGCCACCTCCGTGTGCTCCCTTACCTCCGTATGTATCTACGATTATCTTTCTTCCGGTAAGACCGGTATCGCCGTGTGGCCCTCCGATTACAAACTTTCCGGTAGGGTTTACAAGAAGTTTAAAGTCGTTCTTGAATAGCGATGCAGTTGAAGCGGGCAGGCGCTTTAAAATCCTTGGAATAAGAATTTTACGGACATCATTTTCGATTACCTGATGCATCTTCTCATCGCTGTCGAATTCGTCATGCTGAGTTGAGATCACAATTGTATCGACTCTTTTTGGAGTATTGTCCTCGTTATACTCAATTGTGAACTGTGATTTTGCATCCGGTCTCAAATATGGCATCAGCTCTCCCTCTCTTCTGATTTTTGAGAGTTCAATGAGTGCAATATGCGACAAAGTAAGGGCTAATGGCATATACTCTTCGGTGTCGGAGCAAGCGTATCCGAACATCATCCCCTGATCCCCGGCACCTTGATTCTCTGGATTAGAGACCTCAACACCCCTGTTAATATCGGCAGATTGTTCATGGATTGCAGATAGTACACCGCACGAATTTCCGTCAAACATATATTCTGCCTTAGTGTAACCGATTCTGTTGATCACTCTTCGGGCCACACCCTGAATATCGACATATGCGTCGGACTTAACCTCTCCGCCAATGACAGCGAGGCCTGTAGTAACAAAAGTTTCGCAGGCAACTTTAGATTCCGGGTCCCTCCTCAGGAACTCGTCGAGAATTGCATCTGAAATTTGATCGGCAACTTTATCGGGATGACCTTCCGAAACCGATTCTGATGTAAAAAAGTATGACATGGTTGTATAAATAAAAAAAACTCATTTAAGGATGAGTTTGACTGAATAACAAAAAAATGTACGGGAAGTTCAGATAAATTAATATCGTTTTAGCATTTTTTAGTGTGGTTGCAAGCAGTCAAAACTATCCACTTTCGGCTGCAAAAATAGCATTATTTACAATATCTGCAAAAACAATTAAGATTTTATGAAATGTTGATAAGTTTGTTAAAAACTTATAATTTAATTATGCTCAAATTTCGTATTTTTGTCACACTAATAAACCAATTTTTTAAATTACTATGACTAAAACAATTAAGAAAATTTTTCTTACGGTTGTCAGTATGTTCGTAGCATTGGGTGCTTTTGCTCAGGTTACAACATCCACAATGAGTGGAAAAATTACTGAAACCAACGGAAACCCGGCCGTGGGAGCAGCTGTCATTGCTACTCACCTTCCAACTGGTGCCAAGTATCACGCAGTTGCCGACAATAACGGTAATTATCGCATATTCAATATGCGCCCGGGAGGCCCTTATAATGTGACAGTTCAACTGCTTGGTTACCAAACAGTGGAAACACAGGGCATCACTATCGCACTTGCCGATAACTATGTGCTCAACACCTCACTCAAGGAGGAGGCCATAGGGCTTAACGCCATAGTTGTGTCAGCAGTAGGAAGCAAATCAAATATGAAGTCGGACAGAGCAGGTGCCATTACTTCTATCGATATGAAGACAATGGAGAACCTTCCAACTATCACCAGGAGCATGAACGACATGATTAAGCTTACTCCTCAGGTTTATGTTTCAAGCAACGGTCCACAAATTGGCGGCGGTACATATCGTTCGAGCTTTGTTACTGTTGACGGTGCAGCTTTCAACAATGCTTTCGGTATCGGACAAAATCTTCCGGCCAGTGGTTCGCCTATCTCTCTCGATGCTATTGAGCAGATCTCTATCAGCGTTACCCCTTATGATGTTCGCCAGAGCGGTTTCACCGGCGGTTCAATCAATGCCGTTACCCGTTCAGGTAGCAACAATATCAATGCATCGGTTTACACCTACTACAACGACGAAAGTTTCAGAGGCGACAAGGTTGGCAAAACAACTCTCACTCTGAGCGATTCAAAATATCTTGTATACGGTTTCCGTGTAGGAGCGCCTATCATTAAAGATAAACTCTTCCTCTTCATCAATGCGGAAAAAGAGGAGTCAACCGAGCCTGGTCCATCTTCAGTTGCAGCTACTCCAGAGAAACCTTTTACCGATGGTTCAAACAACGTAGCACGTCCGAAAGCAACAGTTCTAAACAGTATCAGAGATTATCTTAAATCTAAGTACAACTACGAAACAGGCGAATATCAAGGTTATTCATCGGACAGTCCTGGTCAAAAACTTCTGGCCCGTCTCGACTGGAATATCAACAGCAACCATAAATTCAACATCCGCTACAGCAAAACCGAGAAGAAGAACCCAAGCGCTCCTTCTACATCTACCAGCGGACTGGGAAATACTAGCTTTACATCAAGCACAAGAACCTCTATCTATGCTAAGTATTTCCAGAATGCAAGATACTATCAGGAGACAAACTTCTCGTCGGTAGCTGGTGAACTTAACTCCAGGTTCTTCGACGGTAAGATCAATAACACTCTCCGTGTTTCTTACTCTCACCAGAACGAACCTCGTTCAACAGAGGGCGGTGAGTTCCCATTTGTAGATGTAGTTGTTAACGGACAAACTTACACCTCTTTCGGTACAGAACTCTTCTCTTACGGTAACCTCAGAGATGTTAAGACCTGGAACTTTACAGACGAAGTATCGATGAATCTTGGAAAACATAACGTTCTTGCAGGTATTCAGTATGAAACAAACGAAACAAAGAACGGATTCCAAAGATTCGGTTCGGGTTACTATACTTTCAAATTCAATACAGAGGATGATCTGATTGCAGCCATCAACAACAACACACTCTTCAATTCACCTTATCAGTTTGCAATCACTCACTCTCTAAACAGTGACTACTCACAGGCATTCCCTCAGTTTACATTCAATCAGCTATCTCTGTATTTACAGGATGAATACAGCTTCAGCGACAGGTTCAAAGTACTGGGTGGTATTCGTATAGATTTGCCTAACTATCCGGCTCTGAATACCTATAATACTCAGGTTGCCGGTATTACATTTGAAGATTTCAAGGGAAGCGGCGGAAAATACAGTACCGATGTTCTTCCTAAATCTCAGGTTATGTGGTCTCCTAGAGTTGGTTTCAACTGGGATATCCTTGGCGATCGTAAATATGTTCTACGTGGAGGTACAGGTATCTTCACCGGTCGTATTCCATTCGTATGGATTGTTGCTCAGGCTGGTGACGCAGGGGTTCTCCAAAGAACATACACAGCAGTTAGCGGCGGTACTGCCACTATCCCTACATTTGTAGCCAACAGATTGGATATGCTTAGCCAAATTTATCCTAACGGTCCTACAAGCGGTAATGCTGCAAATATCACTTCGGTGACAATGATGGACAGAGATCTTAAGATGCCTCAAACCTGGAAGACTTCTCTCGCACTCGACGCAAAACTTCCTTGGAATGTATTCGCTTCGTTGGAGGGTATCTACAACCAAGATGTAAACTCAGTTACCGTAAGAAATATCGGCCTTAAGGCTCCGGCAAGCAGCTCGATTAACAACTATGCCGACAACAGATTGTACTACGGTACTTACTATGACAACACTCTCAAGAGTGCTTACCTTCTCCACAATGCCGACAAAGATGGATACTACTACTCATTTACAGCAAAACTCGAGAAGAACAACTGGCACGGTCTATCTGCAATGATGGCGTACACCTACAGCCAGGCAAAGAGTCTCGGTGACGGTTTCGGAGACCAGGTTTACTCTGCTTACCAAAATGCAAGCACAGTTCACGGAATGAACCAACAGGAGCTTGGTGCTCCGGCCTATGTAATGCCTCACCGTCTTATCGGTTCTATCGGTTATACAAAAGAGTACGGTAAGCATTTTGCAACATCGGTTTCTCTCTTCTATGAAGGAGGTCCTTCAGGCAGAGCATCATACACATACACTGCCAATATCACAGGTGACGGTAGCGCATACAACCTTATTTATGTTCCTAAATCGGCTGACGAACTTACATTCAGCAACTACACATATAAAGATGCAGCTGGTGTAACTCAGACATACACAGCGGCTCAACAAGCATCTGATTTTTGGGCTTATATTAATCAAGATGATTATCTTAAGACTCGTAAAGGTAAATATGCCGAGAGAAATGGTGTAGTTTACCCTTGGGTTCACCAGTTCGACCTTAAGATCACTCAGGACTACTTTATGGATATCAAAGGTAAGAGACACAAAATCCAACTTGGTCTTGACATCCTTAACATTGGTAACCTTCTCAACTCAGACTGGGGTGCACGTCAGAGCATCAACAGAACAACTCTTCTCAAGGTTGCATCTAACGGATGGGGCAGAGGTTCAACAGCAGTTCCTGTATTCCAATTCCAGAGAAACGGTACAGAAGTTCTTAAGGACACATTCTCAAAAACAATCGGAACTTCATCTACATACTATATGCAACTTAGTTTGAGATACATCTTCAACTAGAATATAGTTAAAATAATTTGATAAGGGGAGTCCGAAAGACTCCCCTTATTTATTTTATTTTGTTTAAATTTGTCTTAAAGAGGTGGTAGTTATGAGTGGAGGCAGGTTGAATTCAAGAGGGGAGAGCGGAAAAAGAGGCGAGGATGTAGCGCTATCATATCTGCAAAAAAGAGGACTTATTTTAATTGAGAGGAACTGGAGATCATCTCACAGGGAGATAGATCTAATTATGAGCGGTGGAGCTAGAATCCATTTTATTGAGGTCAGATCGAGGAGTACAAACTTCCCCTTGAACCCCTATGAAACGATCAATTATGAGAAAAAAAGAAATATAATTAAGGCGGCGGCAAGCTATTTGAAGATACATAAAATAAACAGGGAGGCGGTTTTTGGAGTAGTTTCAGTTATTTTTGAAGATAATAGACCTGTTAGGATAGACTACTTTGAAGATGCATTTTCTCCCGGATGGAGATAATTTATTAAGATATGCAGAATCACTATTGTATTATTATGGCAGGGGGGATCGGAAGCAGATTCTGGCCTGTCAGCAGAAATTCACACCCGAAACAGTTCCTGGATATTCTGGGAGTGGGAAAATCCTTCCTGCAGCAAACATTCGACAGGTTTGCCAGAATTATTCCTAAAGAGAATATATTGGTAGTAACATCATCGCAGTATCGCGATCTTGTTATCGAACAACTTCCTGAGATACCACTTGAGAATATTCTGCTTGAACCATTCAGGAGGAACACCGCTCCATGTATTGCTTATGCAACATACAAGCTGTTGCTCAAGAACCCCAATGCGTCGGTAGTCGTCTCACCTTCGGACCACCTTATATTAAATGAGGAGCTGTTCCTGGAAACAATCTCGAATGCCCTCGATTTTGCCGATGAGAATGACTATCTCATGACCCTGGGTATTACCCCATCTCGACCGGAGACCGGCTACGGATATATCCAGGCAGTAAAGAATAAACATCTTGATATTAAGGGGCATATAGTATATGAGGTTAAGACATTTACCGAAAAACCGAATGCCGAACTGGCCAAAGTGTTTGTAGAGAGTGGTGAGTTTTTATGGAACTCAGGAATATTTATCTGGAATCTGAAAACGATAAAGGGTGAACTCGAGCTGCTTCAACCAACAATATCCTCTCTATTCGCAAAAGGGGAGGGGGTATATTATACACCTGAGGAGGATGAGTTTATATCAAGGGTATATGACGAGTGTACGGGGATATCGATAGATTACGGAGTTATGGAGAAGACAGATAAAGCAATTGTATATCCTGCGAATTTCGGTTGGTCCGACCTGGGTACATGGGAGTCTCTCTACGCTCAAGCCGAAAAGGACTCAAACAGCAATATGCTAAGGGCCGATGCTATGCTTACGGGCGATCTGAAAAACTCCATAATAATATCTGAGGAGAGAGATAAGCTGGTTGTAGTTAAGGGTTGTGATAATCTAATGGTTATCAATACCGACGATGTGCTGATGATATGCCCGAGAGAGGAGGCTACCTTCAAAAGTATAATTGCAGATATTCCTCTCAAAGATTTCAATAAATATCAATAATATGCAAAAGAGCGGACGTATATCATTAAATGTACAGTCGGAAATCGGCAAACTGGAAGCGGTGCTTCTGCACTCACCCGGTGCTGAGGTTGAGAATATGACTCCTAAGAATACTCAGAGGGCATTGTACAGCGATATTCTTAATCTCTCAATTGCAAAACAGGAGTATGAGCAACTCTCGTCGGTGCTTTCAAAGGTATCTCGTGTCTTTTACGTAAAGGATCTGCTGGTTAAAATTCTGGAGAATGACCACATAAAGGAGTCGTTAATCGGAAAGATATGCATTGCGGAGGGAGTAACCGACTACTATGAGTATCTGCTCGAAACCTCTCCTAAAATGCTTGCACAGATGCTTATTGAAGGACTGCCGGCAAAAATAAATACACTCACCTCCTTTCTCAAGGATGACTATTATGCATTGCTTCCGCTATATAATTTCTATTTTACAAGAGACTCTTCGGTAACTATAGGTAATAATGCACTCATCTGCAGAATGGCCAGCAAGGTAAGAATGCGCGAATCTCTTATCATGGAGGCGATATATAAATCGGGGATGTTCTTCGACTGCGGGGTTATGAATGCTAATGATTTTATGGCGGGGGATCCATCTGTCATGATAGAGGGCGGAGATGTTTTGGTTGCCCGAGAGGATGTCCTGATAATTGGTAGCGGTATGAGAACCAGCTCGCAGGGAATAGATCTGCTTATCGCACGCTTGTGTAAAAACAGGCCTCAGGAGAAGTTCCATATCATTGTTCAGCAGCTCCCGGATTCACCCGAATCATTTATTCACCTGGATATGGTATTCACAATGCTCAGTACCGATAAAGCAATGGTCTATGAGCCGCTTATTCTCAATGATAACCAATACCAGACAGTACATATTACAGTAGAGGGGGGCAAGGTATCAAAGATTAAACCGGTTAATAATATACTTTCGGTGCTGAGAAAACTCGGTCTGGACCTCGAACCTGTATTGTGCGGAGGCGATGTGGACGAGTGGAACCAGGAGCGTGAGCAGTGGCACAGCGGGGCCAACTTCTTTGCCTTTGCCCCGGGTAAGGTTCTGTCATATGCAAGAAATATCCACACCCTAAATGAATTGGATAAGCACGGTTTTAAAATTATTCCCGCAAGGGATATTATGAGCGGAAAGGCAGATATTCCAGAGAGGAGCAATTGTGTAGTGACAATAGACGGGGCGGAGCTGCCGCGCGGGGGTGGAGGAGCGCGGTGTATGACCATGCCACTGAGACGTTCTCAGGTTAAATGGTAAACTATTAACTTATACTTAAATATGAAAAAGGCACTGTTAGCTGCCGGTCTGCTGCTATTTGCAGGTCTCAGCCTTAATGCGGGTGTTAAATTTGCCCTTAAACCCTCTCTTTCGCCCGATGCGAAGTACATCTACTTCTCTTTTAACGGAGATATTTACAGGGTTGCCAGAGATGGCGGAGAGGCCCTTTCGGTGATCTCTACCAAGGGGTACGATAATAATCCTGTTATATCGCCTGATGGGAAATGGATTGCCTTCTCTTCCGACC
>JAFIHK010000029.1 GCA_017848635.1 Bacteroidales bacterium
CTCGAAGCGGTTCTTATTGGCAGCAATGTTTCATCTTTAACCGATACACTCTTTGCATATGGAGCTTCAAAAGTATTCCTTGCCGAAGATAAAAAGTTGGAATATTACCTAACACTTCCGTACTCTTCGATAATTATCGACCTTTTTAAAAGAGAAGAGCCTCAAATTGCTCTCTTTGGTGCAACAAGCATTGGAAGGGATCTCGCTCCAAGGGTCTCCGGAGCTCTGTCTAGCGGACTTACAGCTGACTGTACCAGTCTTGAAATTGGTAATCATACAGAAAATAAGAGCGGGAAAGTATATGAAAATCTCCTTTACCAAATAAGACCTGCGTTTGGTGGAAATATCATTGCCACAATCATCAATCCCGACTGCAGACCTCAAATGGCTACTGTTCGAGAAGGGGTAATGAAGAAAGAGGCTTTAAAAGATCCTGTAAAAGGCTCCATAGAGCTTTTAGAGATTAAAAAGGTGTTATCCGATTCGGACTTTGTAGTAGAGATAATAGAGAGACACATCGAAGAGAAAAAAATTGATATAAAGGGATCTCAAATTATTGTTGCAGGTGGTTTCGGTGTCGGATCAAAAGAGAATTTCAAACTGATTTTTGATCTGGCAAAAATCCTTGGAGCCGAAGTTGGAGCCTCAAGAGCCGCAGTAGATGCAGGATTCATTGAGCATGCAAGGCAAATTGGTCAAACCGGAGTTACCGTACGTCCGAAACTTTTTATCTCAGTAGGTATCTCAGGTCAAATCCAGCATACAGCAGGGATGGATCAATCATCAATGATTATTTCAATTAACAGCGATCCGAATGCGCCAATTCATCAGATAGCCGATTATGCTATAGTCGGAGATATGGGAGAGGTAATTCCTAAGATGATAGAGTCATTCAAGAAAAACAGCAAATAAGTATGGGAAATTTTTATAAAGACAATAGTGACTTAAAATTCCAGCTTGGGAATCCCTTAATGAATAAAATAGTTAAGCTGAAAGAGCAGGATTTTAAAGATTCCGGGAAGTTTGACTATGCATCGTGTACTGTCGAAGACACGATCGACTCTTACGATAAAGTACTTGAAATCCTCGGAGAGATTTGTGCAGATGTAATTTCTGTTAATGCCGAATCTGTAGATCATGAAGGGCCTCATCACAAAGATGGAAGAGTTACATATGCTTCTGGAACTCAACAAAATAATGAGGTGCTTACAAAAGCAGGGCTTTATGGAATGTCTCTTCCGAGAGAGTTCGGAGGTCTGAATTTTTCAATGGTTCCTTATGTAATGGCAGCAGAACTCGTTTCAAGAGGAGATGCCGGATTTGCAAATATATGGGGATTGCAGGATTGTGCCGAAACAATCAACGAATTTGCCTCAGCAGAGATTAAAGAGGAGTTTTTGCCAAGAATCCAGTATGGAGCAACCTGTTCTATGGACCTTACCGAACCCGATGCAGGAAGTGATCTCCAGGCAGTTATGCTTAAAGCAACCTATGATGAATCTAAAGGTATGTGGCTGTTAAACGGAGTTAAACGTTTTATAACCAATGGTGATGCCGAGATAAAGCTGGTACTTGCCCGTTCCGAAGAGAATACAACTGACGGACGTGGTCTTTCATACTTTGTGTATGACAAAGCTTGGGGCGGAGTAACAGTAAGAAGAATTGAGAATAAACTCGGTATAAAAGGCTCCCCTACATGCGAACTGGTGTTCAGTAATGCTCCGGCTAAACTTGTTGGAGAGAGGAAGATGGGACTTATAAAATATGTTATGTCCCTGATGAACGGAGCTCGACTCGGAGTTGGAGCACAATCTGTCGGGATATCAGAAGCTGCTTACAGAGAAGCTCTTAAGTACTCAAACGAAAGAAGACAGTTCGGAAAGGCAATTATAAATTTCCCTGCGGTTTATGAAATGCTTGCTACTATGAAAGCCAAGTTACAGGCATCAAGAGCACTTCTATACGAGACAACAAGGTTTGTAGATGTATATAAGGCATATAATCTTATAGCAGAGGAGAGAAAACTTACACCGGAAGAGAGAACCGAATCTAAGGCTTTTCAAAGATTGGCAGATATGTTCACTCCTATGCTAAAGCTTATGTCATCGGAGTATAGTAACCAAATTGCATATGACTCGCTTCAAATTCACGGAGGTTCCGGATTTATGAAAGATTATCCGATTGAACGAATCTACAGGGATGCGAGAATCACAACCATTTACGAAGGTACTTCTCAGCTCCAGGTTGTAGCAGCACAACGATATGTTACAAATGGAGCATATCTGAACCAAATCCGTGAATACGAAAAGGTACCTGTAAAAGTTGAATTTGAACCTCTGAAAAAGAGACTTATTCAGATGACAGAACAGTACGAACAGGCTGTTGCGATAATCGGTGGAGGGGACAATGAGTACATCGATTTCCATGCAAGAAGATTAGTTGAGATGGCTTCTCACATAATTATGTCCTATCTGCTGGTAATAGATGCGCAGAGAGATGAATCTTTTGCTTCATCTGCCGAAATCTACACAAACAGAGCGGCATCCTGGAACGATGAGAGGTTCAGCTTTATCAAAGACTTCATTCCAGACAACATTTCCACTTACGCTATAATCAAAGAGGAGAAATTGCCGGAGGCTTAATTAGTTTATAAATTTTTATAAAAGGGTGGTTATAAGTTTAGCCACCCTTTTATATTTCATCAGTAACTCTCCAGAAGACATCTCTCCCCTTTTGCCTCTATCTCTATAGTAACATGTGAAATTCCCTCCTTTTCACATAAATCTCTGATATCTGTCTTTAGCTCTTCAGTTTCTGATGAACTGTAACAAGCCTGATCGGTTACTACATGAAGTGTTAAAATATGAGACTCTCCGTCAAGCGTCCAAAGGTGCAGATCGTGAATAGATGATATATTCTTAAGTGTTAATATCTTCTGCTCTATACTGTCAGTATTAACTCCCTGTGGGGCCTCCTGCATTAATATTTTTAATGCCTCTTTTATGTTACGGAATACATTGAATAAAATCCATATGGTGATGCCAATAGATAAAAGTGGATCAATAATAGGAATATCAACAAAACGGAGAACTATTGCGCCAATAAGAACAGCAATCCAGCCAAGAACATCTTCCAGCAGATGCAGGTAAACAGCCCTCTCATTTAGGGAGGAGCCCCCTTTTAGCCTTATTACTGCTATACCGTTTATTAATATCCCGGCAATTGCCATTAATAGCATACCTCCCGAATTTACCTCCTGTGGAGATATAACTCTTTTAATGCTCTCCGATATTATATATATTGAACTAACTATTAACACCACCGAAATAAACAGTGATCCAAGTATTGAATACCTTTTATATCCGTAGGTGTATTTTGTATCTGCCCTCTTAACAGAAACCCTCTGCAGGTACCAGGAGAGTCCAATAGCTGCAGAATCACCAAAATCATGAACAGCATCAGATAATATTGCAACTGAATTTGTTAGAAAACCACCAATGAGCTCAAATATTGCAAAAATTATATTTAATGCGAATGCCCACTGAATTCCTCCTGTTTTGCTATCTCTTTCCATTATTTATATCTTTGTTCGGTAATCTTGAAGTAAATCTTATGAAAACTCCTTCATTTCTTATTACGATTATAACAATTATATTTTCACAAAGTTTGTACTCTCAACAGATTGCTCATAGAAATTCTGTTATCGAAAAGGCAACCCAGGAGATCTCATCGGCAAATATAGAATCGTATATTAAAGATCTCGTGGCGATTAAAACAAGACATAATCTAAGTTCTAAGAGCAATCCTCAATACGGGATCGGTGCTGCATGCAAATATATTCAAAATAAGCTTGAGAATCTTACTCAAAACGGAATAAACAAGCCTGAAGTTATACTCTATAATTACAAGGCCGGTGGAGCCGGAAGCAGATTGGGAAGAGAGGTAATGTTGACAAATATTGTAGCCGAGTTCAAAGGAAACAGTAATGATAACAGAGTTATTCTTCTTTTGGCACATTACGATAGCAGATCATTCGATAACAATGACTCAACAATATTTGCTCCCGGAGCTAATGATAATGGAAGCGGAGTATCTGCGCTTCTTGAAATCTCAAGAGTACTAAGCAGAGTATCAACACCTGTTAATATCAAAGTTGCATTTCTGTCTGGTGAAGAGCACGGTCTGTTAGGTGCTGCAAATCTGGCCTCAATTGCAAAAACACAGGGGTGGAATGTCATTGCTGTGATAAATAATGACATGATAGGTAATTCCCGTTCGAGTGAAACTGAATTGGCCAGTAATCTAAAAGTAAGAGTATTCTCTGAAAATATCCCATCTTTTGAAACAGAAACAATGAAGAGGGATAGAGTGTTTAATTCTGCCGAAAATGACTCTCCATCCAGACAGCTTGCTAGATACATAAAAGAGATCGGAGAGAGATATGTTGATAATCTTGAGGTTAAACTAATTTATCGGAATGATAGATTTGGACGCGGTGGCGATCATACACCTTTTTCAAAAGAGGGTATTTCAGCTGTGAGAATTTGTGAATATTTTGAAAATTACGACAGAACACACCAGAGGGTAGAGGTTGTTAATGGAAAACAGCTTGGAGATTTGCCTGATGGAGTGGATATCGAGTATGTTCGTAAAAATTGTGCTCTTAATATGGCCACAATTTTAAATTTGTCATTATCTCCTGATAGACCTTTAAACGCACTTATGGATGTAGGTGGTTTATCATCCTCTACAAGAATATCATGGAGCGATCCATCAATTGGTAAAAAACCTTCATTTTACTACATTCTGATAAGAGAGACCGACCAACCGCTCTGGTGGAAAAAGATCGCAGTCAGAGGAAACGAGGTTGTAATTCCCTACAGTAAAGACAACTACGTATTTGGAATTCAATCTGTAAGTGAAGATGGCTGTGAGTCGCTACCGGTAATGATATATGGAAAGAGATAGAATAATGGAATCAAAAAATCATCTATCGGTTTCATTTATCGGTGCAGGCAATGCTGCTTTTAGACTATCCCTTGCATTGAAATATTCAGGCATTAATATATCCGGAGTATGGAACAGAGGCAGAGAGAGCGCAGATTTTATGGCTAAGATTCTCAATAAGAGAGAGAATAATCCATCTGCTCTACCTGATACCATGGTTTATGATGAAATCTACGATTGCCTAAACTCCAACATAGTAATTATTGCGGTATCGGATGATTTCATTCCCGATATTATAGAGATGATAAAATTACGTCAGGAGGTATTAGCCGGAGAGGTAATAATCTGCCACGTAAGTGGCTCTCAGAATATCTCTATTTTTGGAGATATTCCAAATCATGGTGTAATATATCCTCTGATGACATTGAGCAAATCCAAGCCTGTTGATTTCAAAATAGTACCTTTTCTTATCGAAGCTTCAAACGGAAAAAGTCTCAATACAATTGAAGAGCTTATAAACTCTTTGAAATCAGAATACAGCATCTGTTCATCTAATGAGAGACTTAAACTACACCTTGCTGCAGTTTATGTAAATAATTTCGTAAATTATATATTATCTATGGCTTACGAAATTTCACCACAACATCATGTTTTTTTATTGCCTCTTGCAACGGAGACAGTCAGGAAGGCATTTCTTAAAGGGGATCCATTTTTAACACAAACCGGACCAGCCATAAGAGATGATAATGGAACAATTGAGAAGCATCTGAACCTTATTAATGAGTGCTTCGACAAAACTAAAAATCCGCACGAAGAGATCTACAGACTTTTTACAGCATTAATAAAAGAGAAATTTATAGAATATAAAGATAATGTCAAATTTTAAGACCAAACTACACAAAATAAAAGCATTTGCTTTTGATGTCGACGGTGTATTCACAGATGGGACCGTTATTGCTACAGAAACAGGGGATCTGTTAAGATCTCATAATGCAAAAGATGGATTTGCTTTAAGGAGTGCAATTTTGATGGGTTATAAGGTAGCAATAATTACCGGAGGCACATCACAATCGATTGTCAAAAGGTTTGCTCCGATTGGTGTAGAAGATATAATTCTTGGAGCAAAAAATAAAATCGGCTATTTCAACAATTTCCTTGAAAAGTATAATCTTAAACCCGAGGAGGTTCTATTTATGGGTGATGATATTCCCGATATCGAAACTCTTAGAAATGCCGGAATATCAACCTGTCCGTCCGATGCAGTGAATGAGGTAAAAGAGGTGTGTGAATATATCTCAATTTTCCCGGGAGGTAAGGGTTGCGTAAGAGATGTAATTGAACAGGTTATGAAAATTCAGGGGAGATGGGCGTTGGCTGCGGAGGCATTCTCAGGATAGGTATGTTAACGGATAAAATAAAAAAATATAAACTGGTTCTTGCTTCTGGTTCTCCACGAAGAAGTTCCCTAATTTCCGGACTCGATTTTGATTTTACTGTGGAGAAAAACTCCTGTGAAGATGAGTCCTTTGACTATACTTTACCTCTTAATGAGGTTGCAATCTATCTCGCCGATAAAAAATCAGACCACTTTCTCCGCCCTTTATCGGAGAATGAGATTCTCATAACTGCTGACACTATTGTAATATGTGACGGAAGAGTATTAAATAAACCATCTACTGTTGATGAAGCTTTTGAGATGCTTAAATTCCTCTCCGGAAAAACTAATACCGTTTCTACCGGCGTAACTATCCGCACATCGATAAA
>JAFIHK010000030.1 GCA_017848635.1 Bacteroidales bacterium
AAAAAAGTGGCGGCGGTGGCTGTTTTGCCGCCGCCGCCACTTTTAATCTTAATTGTTCATTGGAATTGCGAAGAAGAATGAGCTCCCTTTGCCAATCTGAGAGGAGACCCATATTTTCCCACCGAGTGAGTTGATGTAGGCCTTTGCAATCGATAATCCCAGGCCTGACCCCTCGTATGGACTGGCAATATTTGTATCAACCTGCACAAATCTCTCAAAAATAGATTCGAGCTTGTCGGCGGGAATACCAATTCCGGTATCCTTGATATAGAATACCAAAAGATCTCCGTCTACATAATTTCCAAGCTCAATCTGCCCCTTCTCGGTAAATTTTAATGCATTAGAGAGCAGATTATTAAGAATTCCGTCCAATTTATTCCTGTCGGTCCGAATGATAGGCAGATGCTCCTCTTTGCCGCTTTGTGCCCCCGGCATGCCCAAATATTCACCCATCACAAAACCGAGATTTTTCTTTTCAGCCTGACCTTTATACAAATTTCCGTAATACTCCATAATCTCAACAACATTGACATCTGTAAGGACAATATCCGTCTGACCCGATTCAATCTTTGAAATCTCCACAATGTCGTTTATTGTGCCGAGCAGCCTCATTGAACTCTTTTTAACAATCTCAACATAGCTGATTCGCTCCTCCTCGGATATCTTTTCGGCTCCCAAAAGTTCGACAAATCCCAGAATGCCGTTCATAGGAGTACGGATTTCGTGACTTATATTTGCAAGGAAGAGCGATTTTAGTCTGTCGCTCTCTTCGGCTCTGTTCTTGGCCAATATCAGGTCATTAATCATCTTCTGTTTTATCAGAACTCCTGTGAGTTCGTGAGCAACAAGCTCAAGAAGGTGGACCGATCCTGAATCGTAGGCGGCCGGGTCGGTGTAACTCTTTACAACCAGCACCCCAACAGGGAGCCCATCTTCAAGCAGCGGAACACCA
Source organism: Bacteroidales bacterium (assembly GCA_017848635.1). Classification (GTDB taxonomy): domain Bacteria; phylum Bacteroidota; class Bacteroidia; order Bacteroidales; family UBA932; genus JAFIHK01. The sequence goes on from JAFIHK010000030.1 coordinate 953, forward strand.
AGCCAGCACGCCGCCGGCCGCCGCCACAACCTGATCCCGTTCTCCGTAACAAAATCGGTAACATCCTGCCCCGATAGGTGCAGTGTCTTTCTATTCTTGACTACAAACCCGGCAAGTGAGCTCTCAGCTCTCCATGAACTCTTTGAGGTGATTCTCGGATCGTGATCCACAACCCGTATCATGTCACTTTCATTATTGTAAAGAGCTATATAGAGGTGTGAGGTGTCCATCACCTTCCCCAACTCTCTTCTCACAAGATTTATCAGCTCTCCGGGCGAAGTGGAAGATGCGGAGTGTTTAGCTATTTCATATATGATACTCCTCATAGACTCATCCCTCTTTCTCCTCGATATGTCCAGAAAAGTAACCACCGAACCTATTATCTCACTTTTATTTGCAATTGCATAGGACCAGTATTCGGCAGGGAATCTCTCGCCGTTGCGCATTTTTATATAAATCTCGTCGTTATATACAGCATCTGCCCTGTCATGCGAAATACGGAAAATATCCCTGTTTATTGAGCCCCCTCTGCCACCGGCTCTCTCCGCCACCAGGCTGTTCAGGCTCATACCCAAAAGATCAGACTCTTTGTCGTAACCGAGCATATCTATCGCCGCTTTATTACAGAAGATACACAATCCATTCCTGTCCGCCCCGATGATCCCCTCGGCCGTAGAGTCGAAAAGAAGTCTTATTCTCTCCTCCCTCTCACTGATTCTATCTTCCATTATTCTGTTCTCCGTAATATCCCATGTGACCTCACCCAGGTAACTCAGAGTTTTGACATCGGCAATCCCAAAGTTCTGTTTTCGGTTTGCAAGCCCCATTACAGCCACTATTCTGCCGTTTCTCATTATGGGAACAGCGATCTCGTTAAAAATTTTTATTGACGCAAGGCTACCTTCCCCATAAATCTCCTCTCCGTCGGTAATAAATTCAGGGGCCGTTTCCTGTACTCCCGAAGGGCAGATATTATTCTCAGAATCAGGAGTTCGTATAATTGGTCTTCTCCTCTGCAGGCACTTTGTCCACACTCCCGGAAATATGGAAGGATCTTCATTGCTGACATCTTTTAACAACTTAATAAATTCACTGGAGTTAGTCGACCATGAGAGTTCGGAAAACCCCTTCTCATCGGGCGAAACGATATGGAAAAAACCCATCGGGCTGTCGGTGTAGCTGCAGATAAAATCGGTAACCAGAGTGAGAGTTTCGGAAAGTGTGTGATTTTTTGAGAAAGAGATGAGTTCTATTCTTATTTTCATAATCTTCCATCTCATATAGTTGTTTGTCTCATCTCTCACAACGAACATCTTTCCTGTAGCCTCACCATACTTGTCAGTGATAATCCTCTCGCTATACCATACAGGGACCTTAACGCCCTTTCGTGAAATCATAAAGTGAGTATTAGGCCTTCCCGGAAGAAACCTGTTTACAAAGTCGTCGAGAAAGTGGTCTTCGTTGTCATCTATAAGCTTCAATATGTCATTGACAAGCTGTCCGGTGCAATCCTCCTCGCTATATCCCGTGATACCTACAGCAACAGGATTTATCTGCTATATGATGCCGTAGTTGTTGGTCAATATAATCCCCTCGTCGATGCTAAGGAGTGCTGTTTTGAAAATATTTCTCGAGACATTAAGCTCCCTCTTTTTGTCGACTAGCTCCTTGTAAGTCAATCTCTCTCTGTAGTTATATGCCCATGCGATTGTGCTTCCAACCAGCAGAATAAGTAAAATAGCGACAGTAAATATTAGAACTGCTTTTTTGGTGAGCTCTTTATAGACCTCATCGGTGTCAATTTTGGAGATGAGGTACCACGGTGTGTCGGGAACTTGATCAATATCTGCCAAGACCTTGACCCCTCTGTAATCATACCCTTCGATTATACCCTCATATCCGCTGATCGCTTTTGCAGACACTAGTTCCGGATTATCTGTGCTCACAGAGTAAATTGTATCTTTTTTGTCACGGTATTTCAATCCGCTCATATACTCTACCATTTTAACACCGTTGCGATTGTCTTTTCTCACAATCACAGTCTCGGCGGATTTTCTTGGAGTAGGCCACTCCTGAATGAGCGGCATAAGGTAGTCCGATGGATCTACCTGAAATACCATTACTGCTTTCACAATATCACTCTCATCCTTTACAGGCGCCAGGATCTCGAGGTGTACCTTCTTGTGGATGGTGCAGTAGTAAAAATCACGTATTACAATTTGCCCTTTATTATATACCTTTTTTACATATGCTGAGAATTCGCTGTTAAATGTTCCGGTGGGCAGATTATATACCTTAAACAGCTCTTTTCCGGTAGAGTCAATTATAAATATGTTTTCATAGCGCCCTTCAGTCATTATCTGCCTCAGACTGTGCTGTAAACGACTGTATGCCACTTTGTTCCCCTTGAGGATTTCGTTGGTATATACATCATTAGGTGTTATCCTTGTAAAAAATCTTGCCTCGGAGAGTCTCTCTTTTTTCCACTGTGTAAGTTGATTGGACTTAAGTTTTGTTATAGCGCTGAGTGCTGTGTACTCATCCTTTTGTGCTCTCTTTCTCTCCGATTTGTAAATCAGATATCCTCCCGCAGATACTATAAAAACAACTGTTGCCATAAAGGCTACTATAGCTGTATAGAGTCCCCGCTTTCTTTTTTTTGAGGATCCCTCTTCGGAAGTTTTCATGGCAGGACTATTTTTTTGATGCATACCAAATTTAAGAAATAAATAGATTAATATAACTTTCTCTTTTATTAAAATACAATTATATCCATAAAAAAGTTTTACGAAAAATATTTTACATCGTGTAAAAAAATATTTTACATTTTCTTGTTTTTTTGATTTTCATATTTTATATTTGTATTAACAAAAACAAGAGACTATGAAAACAACTTTAAAAATAGCATTGATCGTTGCTCTAATGAGCACGTTTACTGCGGTTAAGGTCTCTTCACAGACTGTCGTGACAGGCAGAGTATTTGCAGAGGTGGTTGAGTCTGTGAGCGCATCTTCAATGGCTGTAACCGATTTAAATATAAGTCTAGTAAATTCAAGCAGTTCGCAAACCGTTAATGCCGACACAAATGGCGATCTGAACCTAGGAAAAATAAGTGTTAATTCCGGCGAATCAGTAATATGTAATGTAATTATGAGTAATGCCAGGGTGTCGGCACCTGACGGAAAAGAGATTGTTATTGAAACCTCTCTCGAAACAGATAGCTCTGTTAAGGGTATAATCGGAGGGAATTCATCTTACGATCTTAAAGGTAAAGCGGTAATCGATAACACAGAGGGTTTGTCAAAATCATATATGGGAACCTATAAGATGATTTTTGCATACAATTAATTTAGTTAATTCATTTAGTAAATAATTAGTCACATTGGACAAAAAAACCCTCCACTTCGGAGGGTTTTTTTATTCTCTATGGTGTAAAGATTCTTCTCACTCCGGGCTAAATCTTTTACAATAATTGTGAGAATTCGGTTAAATATAACAATCGTGTTACTTGATGGATGTTTAAATAAATATTTTGCTAAATAATAGAATAACAATATTATAGAGGGTTATAACAGCTTGTGATAATTTGTTTTGATATGTTTTTTTTTGGTGGCACAACTTCTGTTATGTTTAGGGCAGAAAGTTATCAGTAAAAAAGTAAACATTTAAAAGTTAAATAATATGAAGACAATTTCGAAAGTTTTATCACTAGGTTTGGTTCTAGTATCATTCTCAGCAACAATATCTGCTCAGTCTAAAGCAACTGCAAACGCATCTGCTCAATTGTTAACCCCATTGAAAATAGAGCGCCAGGCCGATATGAGCTTCGGAACAATTGCCTCTAACCAGGTGGGCGGTAATGTTACATTGGGATTTGACGGTTCATTGACCGCATCGGGTGAGGGCGTTAGAATTATGAACTCATCTACAGGTCAGGCAGCATCATTCTTAATATCCGGAGAGGGTAGTCAGTCAATCTCTATCTCTCACCCGGCTTCACTTGTTCTGGCAGATGGTTCTGAGTCGCTCACAGTGGAATCGATTATGAACGATCTTACAAACAGCAATGAGGGCTCATATGTTCTTCCCGAAGGCGGATCTGCAATTCTTAAGATCAAAGGTATTCTTGTAGTACCGGCTCTTGCAAAAAAGGGTAATTACATAAACGAAGGTGGACTCGAAGTAACTGTAAATTACAATTAATTATATGAAAAAAATATACTTGTCACTTATTTCTTTAACCGCAATACTCATCCTTACGGCAGCTCCATTCTCTCAGCTTCGTGCTCAGGCAAGCGTAACAGCCAAAGCAACCGCAGAGGTGATAACAGCACTGGCGGCGACAGAGAGGGCCTCGTTAAACTTCGGAAGATTCTCTCCCGAAGCTGAGGGTGGCGAGATCCGGCTGACTCCCGATGGCTCAAGAGCTGCAACAGGGTCGGTTGTGCTGAGTGGTGGAAGTTACAATCCTGCGGTATTCTATATTACCGGACAAAATGAGGCAACTGTCACAATTTCTCTGCCTACAGCACCGGCAATTCTTATCAATACCGAAACCGGAAAAACTATGGAGGTAGACAACTGGACATCAAACCCCGGAGCAGGTCTGGGAACAGGTGTTCTGACAGACGGCTGGCTCAATCTGAACGTGGGAGCCACACTCAAGGTGGGGCCTCGCAGTTCGAACCCGGTGGGTATTTATAGCGGCACCTATACTGTTACCTTCTCATACAACTGATTTGTATGCTTATTTAAGGGTTTGGTAAAGATTTTTTAATTATATTTGAACTAATTTACATATTGCAATCACCTTAACTCTTAAACAAATGTATAACACAGGATTCCGTGAGAAACTAAATGTTGCTCGCTATTCAAAATTCTTATTTTCACTTGCTGCAATCGCTCTCTTTACAATATTTGATTCCCTGCCGGCAACTGCTCAGGGAAATCTTTTAATTACACCTCGCAGGGTTGTTTTTGAAGGTTCGAAAAGAGTTGCGGAGCTAAATCTTGCCAATACAGGTAAGGATACTGCCAAGTACAATGTCTCTATAATTCAGTATAGAATGACCGAAAACGGAGCTTTTGAAGAGATTACAGAACCCGATCCGGGGCAGCTTTTTGCCGATAAGTTTATCCGTTTCTATCCTCGTACCGTAACTCTTGCTCCAAACGAGTCTCAGTCGGTTAAAATGCAGGTTGTTAACTCCGATAAAATGACTCCGGGCGAGTATCGTTCTCACGTTTACTTCAGGGCCGTACCTAAACAGAGTGCCCTGGGCGAAGCGAACAATCAGGCCGATACTGCAGCCGTAAGTGTTCAGCTGATTCCAATATTCGGTATAACTATTCCTGTAATTATCAGATCGGGACAGCTCGATATGAATGTCTCGATTACCGATCTCAAACTATCCCCTGCAACAGACTCTACCAAAATTCTGGATTTAACATTCCTGCGCTCCGGTTCTATGTCGGTTTATGGCGATATTAAAATTGTACACATCTCTCCTTCCGGTAAACAGACACCTGTTTCAACTGTTAATGGTATAGCTGTATATACTCCAAACACAAAGAGAGTGTTCAAAGTGGAGATTAACACCAAAAATCTACCGGTCGACTTAAACTCCGGTACTTTGAGGATATCACTGCTTTCTCAGTCGGAAACCAGACCCGAGAAGTATTGTGAAGCCGACCTTAAGCTTCAGTAAATGATGAAATTTTTATTTAAGAAAAGACTTATAATAATATACTTAACAATGCTTTTTGTGCCTCAGATATGTGAGGCACAAACTGTTAGTTTGGTTCGTAATTTGAGCTTCGGGAATATCTATTTTACCGGATCGGGTGGGTCGATTTCAGTTTCAAATACTGGTTCGGTATCTACAACGGGAACGGTTGGTCTGTTTGCGAGCTCACCGACTCCCACTACCGCAATAATACGAGTCTACGCCGGTAGAAATTCAAGATTTACCTGGGGACTCTCATATTCTTCAACTATAACTCTCAATCGTACTAAAGGAGGGTCAGTAACAGTGACTTTGACAGATACCGATCCATCCGGATGGTTTGTAATTCCAAAGGACTCTTCAAAGGACTTTTCGATAGGCGGTAAAATGACTGTGCGATCTATTTCATATAATCCCGGTGGCTACTATTCAGGCACATTCTCAGTTACACTAAACTACTTTTAATAGGCCATAATTATATATGCAACGGATTCGAATCATTAAAAATTCGGGAGGGAGTCTCTCCTCCTACGGGGGATTATCACTCTTCTCTGTTGCTATAGTTGCATTTTTACTATTACTACTGACTCCTTCGACGCTTCTTGCTCAGGAGGATGAAATGCCGTTTGACGAAATTATGGTGTTTGTCAGTGTCCCAAGAGTAGGGGGTGCAGATGTATCTGCCCTCATTAAGGAGGAGACTATCTATCTGTCCGTAACTGAGCTGTTTTCATCACTTAAGATCAAAAATAATTATACTCCCGGATTCGATACCGTTTCCGGTTTCTTTATCAACGAGCAGGCATCTTACCTGATTGATCGCGTCAAAAATAGAGTCACTTACAGGGGCAGAACATTCACCATTAAAGATGGCGATATGGTAAGAACCGAAACCGGGCTCTATCTTAAATCGGACTATTTCGGAGAGATTTTTGAGCTCCCCTGTACATTCAATGTCAGAAGCCTCACTGTTGTAATAAATACAAAACTGGAGCTCCCGTACATAAGGGAGATGCGAATAGAGCAGATGCGTCAGAATCTGCGCCAGTTAAAAGGGGAGATAAAAGCGGACACTGCTTATAAGAGCGATCACCCGTTTTTTAGCCTGGGGATGGCTGACTGGTCGCTTACATCCTCTCAGCAGAAGGGAATAAAACCTAATACTCGTGGTTCACTGAATCTCGGAACAGTTCTGGTAGGTGGGGAGGCTAATTTTAATATGAACTTCGATGACAGCCGGAAGTTCTCGTTTAAGGATCAGTACTATCAATGGCGGTATGTAAATAATAATATTAAGATGGTCAGGCAGATACTTGCAGGTAAATTTGCCACTGAATCCTATACCTCGCTCAATGCTCCATTAATCGGAGGCCGGATAACCAATACACCTACCACATACAGAGGTACCTACGGATCATATAAGTTGAGTGACTTTACCGAACCGGGCTGGACTGTTGAGCTATATGTAAACAACGTTCTTATCGATTATAAAAAGGCCGATGCATCGGGTTTCTTCTCATTTGATGTGCCTCTCATTTACGGTAATACCAATGTAAAGCTTCAGTTTTACGGTCCGTGGGGGGAGGAGCGCTCCAAGGAGCAGAATATTACCATTCCGTTTAATTTTATGCCCAAAGGTGTCTTTGAATATAATATTGCCGGGGGATATGTCGATGATACTCTTAAGACCCGTTTCGGAAGGGTCGATTTTGATTATGGGGTCAACAAGTCATTAACATTCGGAGGTGGTGTTGAGTACTCTTCCAAACTTGTTGGCGATAAAAGGGTTATGCCTTTCGTTAATACATCGTTAAGACTTGCTTCAAGCCTCATATTCTCCGGAGAGTATGTTTACGGAGTAAAGGCGGGAGGGATAATGAATCTTCAGCTCCCTTCGGAATTGCAGATGGAGCTCACCTACATTAAATATGATAAGAACCAGACTGCACTCAACACATCTTATACTGAGGAGCGGAAAGCGGCTTTGATTTTTCCGCTTAGGACCAAAAAGCTGACACTCTTTACAAAGATGGCATTAAACCAGTATCTGTTGCCACAATCAAAATACACCTCGGCAGAGCTGATGTTTTCGGGCTCAATGTTCGGGGTTAATGCCAATATTGCAACTAATGCTCTTTTTACAAAAAATACCGATCCTGTTATAAATACCCTCTTCTCTCTATCTGTCCGGTTGCCCGGTAATACAATCCTCTCGCCCCAGGCTCAATACGACTTCTCAAATTCTGAACTGGTGAGCGCAAAAACGATGCTCGAAAAAAGGATTCTGAGAAGCGGTTATATAACAATGTCTTATGAGCGTAACTTTAGGAGTAACTATACAAATATTGAGGGTGGAATAAGATTCGATCTGAATTTTGCGCAGGTCAATATGTCTGCACGCAGGAGCGGTGGCAGGACTCAGTTTACACAATCGGCCAGTGGTAGTTTGATTGCAGATACAAAAACCCGATATATTGGTGTTAACAGAAGATTGAGTGTGGGTAAGGGCGGAATTTCGTTATACCCATTCCTGGATCTTAACGGTAACGGTGAGCACGACAAGGGGGAACCTAAGATTGCCGGTCTAAATGTGAATGTAAACGGCGGACGGGTTGAGTATAATGAGAAAGATACAATTTTGAGGGTTTTCGATTTGGAGCCATATACCGATTATCTGCTCAATCTCGATGCGGGAGGGTTCGAAAACATCTCCTGGAGATTAAAGAGCAAATCTCTGTCGGTGTCTGTAGATCCGAACAGATTTAAACTCATTAAACTGCCGATTTCTATTTTGGGAGAGGCTGCCGGTACTGTATATATGGGAATCGGAAGTTCTTTAAAGGGGCAGGGTAGGATTCTGGTTAATTTCTACAATAAACAGACCGGTAAAAAGATATCATCTACAATGACCGAATCGGATGGATTCTTTAGCTATATGGGCCTCTCTTCGGGTGATTACATTGTGGCTGTGGACTCTTCTCAAATGAGAAAACTGGATATGACTGCAACTCCCGCACAACTTGAGATCTCTGTGAAGAACACTACTGAGGGCGATTATATTGAGGGCTTGGAGTTTGTAATCCGCTCAAATTCGGAAGGAACTGAGCCAACTGCAGATAGATCAGCTACATCAAATACTATAGCTACATCCAATACTATAACTACCTCTAACACTATATCTGCCTCCAAAAATATACCTGCTCCGGCACTCACTACAGCTACAAAAACTGCTTCAGGCAAAGATAAGGTTACAGCCGGATCTGCCGGAAAAGATTCTTCGGTAAACGGTATGGTTTACAGAGTTCAGTTGATTGCACTCAGGAAGCCTTTGAATACTAGGCAGATATTTGGTGAGTCACTGAGGAGTATTCCGGATTTGGAGATCTTTGAGATTTTTAGTGATGATGGATATATTCGTTACTGTACTCAACCTTTTGCAAATCTTAAGGATGCACTTGCACTTCAGCGAAAACTGAGGGAAAATGGCTGGAAGGATTCGTTTGTTGCCATTTATTCCAGCAACGAAAGGGGCTACAATAATATCAATAATACAATAAAAGAGGTCTCTAAAAAACTCTTTGCAATTCAATTATTGGCAGTTCCGAAGCCGGTCGAAATCGACACCTATTTTGCCAAAATTCTCTCCCGTTTTCCGGAGATGAAGATAAGTGAAATTAAGGGAGATGATGGTCTTTACCGTTATAAAACAATCCCTTACACTTCATTTGGCCGTGCAAGGGATGTTGTAAATGTTATTAAAACTCTCGGTTGGAAGGACTCCTTTATATTTGAGATCTCCCCGGAATAAAATTTCCAGTAATTAATCCTGAACCAAATTGTACTTCTCAATTTTTGCATTGAGAGTTGGTCTTGTGATGTCGAGAATTCTGGATGCCTCAATTTTGTTCCATTTAACTTTATCGAGGACCCTCTTGATATGGTTTTTCTCAAGCTCTGCGAGTGAAATAAAGCTCTCTTCGGCAACATCGTGCATGAGCGGCTCCATTATTCTTTGATTAAGAGTTATGTTATCTTTTTCAAGTACATCGCTCTTAGACATTATTATCGCCTGCAAAATAGTATTTTCAAGTTCTCGCACATTTCCATACCACATATGTTCCTGGAGCATTTCAATAACTCCCTCACCTATCTTGTTTACATTTTTGTTAAACCTCTTGTTGAGTTTATGCAAAAAGTGTATTACCAGATCTTTGATATCATCTTTTCTCTCTCTGAGCGGAGGGAGGCCGATTGTGAACACCTTTAGCCTGTAGTAGAGGTCTTCGCGGAACTTACCCTGCTCAATCATACTCTCCAGGTTTCTGTTTGTCGCGGCTATAATTCTTGCTTTCATGGGTATAGGAGTCTCTCCTCCGACCTTTTCAAACTCAAGTTCCTGAATTACTCTCAGAAGTTTTACCTGCGTATTTAGTGAGATCTCAGATATCTCATCCAAAAATATCGTTCCCTCTCCTGCAAGTTCGAATTTGCCTTTTTTATCACGTATTGAGTCGGTAAAAGATCCCTTGACGTGTCCGAAGAGTTCGCTCTCCAGAAGTGTCTCGGTGAGTGCGCTGCAGTTTACAACCACAAGCGGTTTATCTCGGGTGATTCCTGAGTAGTGAATCAATCTTGCGATTAGCTCTTTACCGGTACCTGTCTCTCCCTGAATAAGTACGTTTACCTTATTCATTGAGATTCTTCCGATATTTTTAAAGATATCCTTCATTTGAGGTGTTTTCCCAATGAGAATATTCTCCTCCTGAATGCTGTCGCTGTATGTCTCTGTATAAACTACCTCGTTCAGAGTCTTGCTGGACCTGATCGACTGTATTGCATTGGCAACTGTAGACCTGAGCTGGTCGGGCAGAATGGGTTTTTCCAGATAGTCAAAAGCTCCAAGCTGTATGGATTTTATTGTGAGCACTACATCGCCGTATCCTGTCAATAGGATTACGGGAATCTCGAGTTTCAGTTTTCTGATTTCGGACAGTACTTCAAGTCCTGTGATACCGGACATTTGATAGTCTGTAATAACAACATCCGGTTGTTCGTTTTTTACAAGTGCCAGACCCTGCTCTCCGCTTTCGGCCTCGAGTACATCATATCCGGTTCGGATGAGGGTATCTTTTATTACCCTCCTGATCAATCTGTCGTCATCAATGATTAGAATTTTTTCCATACCATGCTAAAACTTTATCTGTTTCAACTTTTCAATGCCCTTTTCTATAAAGTCGATCAATCCGTTTATTCTATTTTCAAGATCGGGCAGTGAGTTGCACTCTTTCTCAATGAGCCTCGCTTCGTCAACGGCACCGTTCAACCCTACCATAGGTAATTGAGAAGTCAATTTATGCGTATAGAACTTAACCTTTTCAAAGTCCCCTTTTGCATAACTTTCACGGATATTGTTAAGCATAGAAGGCGTATCTTCAATAAATATCTCGATGATTTGTTGTACAAACTCTTCATTTCCTCCGGATACCTCCCTCAGATACTTAAGATCCAGTTCCGGAAAATCGGAAATACTCTTTTTACTATCCATACTTAATGTTATATTGGTACAAAGTAAGCTATTTTTTTAACATTTCTGTTATTAGAGCTCTAATTTTTAGATAACTGTTGCAATTTTGCAAAGCTTTTTACAGCAGGTAACAGCGAAGATAAAAAACCTGTGGCAATGAGAACCAGACCGGAAATAATAAATGTGTACTCCAAACCTATATTATCTGCCAGATAACCTGTTATAACCAGAGATAACATTGCAGGAATCATGATGAAACTGTTGTGTATCGAGAAGACTCTTCCCAAAACCTCACTTCCGAGATTGCTTTGGAGAAGAACCGTGAATGCTCCGAAGAATATTGCACCGGCAACTCCTCCCAATGCCGTTAGTATGGCAAATAGAGCATAGCCGTTGGAGGGGAGTAGTCCCGAAAGGGAGTATGTTGCTCCTATTATTACATACATTGTGTTTATGAGCTTCACATTATTGAATTCAAACCATTTCATGCTCATAAGTGCTCCTCCGGCCAGCATTCCGGCACCCCAGGCTATTTCAATCACACTCATCATGTAGGTGTTTCCTGCAAAATGGTTCAGCGTCATCAACGGAAAGAGGGCCGAAACAGGCACCATTGCAAAGCTTGCAAATACGGTAAATATAAACATCCACAAAAGGCCCGGTCTTGCAATTACCTCTCTGACCCCGTGTAATAGCTCTTCGTAGAATTTGCGGAACTCGCCTTTGTGTTCACTCCTGACTCTCTCTGGCGATGGAATATGAACAAAGAGAAGAGTAGTGCAGGCTATGAGTGCTCCTATAATGTCAAACCACAGAACCATCGATATGTCCAGTGCAGATATCATTACTGCTGCAATTGCCGGCGAAGCTATGGTGCTAATAGAGAAGATCATATTGTCGACTCCAGCAACCTTCATCAGTTTATCCTGGGGAGCCAGCAGCGGTACACTTGCCTCCATCGCCGGAGTATGAAATGAGGTTCCTATGCTCCGTAGAGCCAGCATTGCATATAGCAATGCAGTACTCACTTCACTCTCCATAATCACTATGATTACTGCCAATGTTACAAGAGCAATATAAATATCTGCAATGATCATTGTCCTCTTTCTGTCCCATCTGTCAACGAGGACTCCGGTAAAGAATCCCAGGATTAACCCGGGGAGCATCGACGATAAGGTGCTTAAAGCCAGCACTTCGGCTGAATTCATCTTGATGCTGAGCCAGAAAATTATACTGAAGGTGACTATCTGACTGCTTAATGTAGACAGAAGTTGGCCGCTCCATATTAATATAAATGGTTTTACCCAGGAATTACTCTCTTTCATTGCGGTTCAAAAATATGAATATTATATTGTTTTTAATATTCTAAGATATTTATATTTTCTTTTTTTTAAATTTGCGTCCAATATGGCAAGGCTGTACGATACTGTGAAGAACTTTCTCGATGCGACCCTCAGGAACTACACACCAAGGTGGATAATTCTCGGGTTTGACCTTTTTATCGCAGCATCCTCGTATCTCATTCTTGCCTTTTTCCGGAATTCAATCGGGAGCGCGCCTACATCCTTCCTGTATTTGAAACTCTTTGTTGCAGTATTTCTATACTTTACGGCTTCGGTATCATTTAAAACATACCACGGGGTGGTTAGGTTCACTTCTCTTAGTGACCTGAAAAGATTAGGTTATGCGACACTCTTTGTCCTTACAGGGTTTGAGTTAGTCAGCATTGTAAATAACTTTGTAGTGTTCAGCGATTCCGATATAACCGATTACTCTGCTTATCCGATTTTTAACTATTGGGTTCCACCGGTTTACATAGGCATCACTTTTACACTTCAGGTCTTATTCAGGTTACTCATCAGAGCTGTTTTTGAATATTTTAAACTTGGAGCCTATCGCTCTTCGATAACCCGTAGTGTTAAAAAAACCAGGGTATTTATTCTCGGTTCCGATTATGACTCTTTGCTTCTCTCCTCCTCAATTCTCTCCGATACCAATTCAGGAATCGAACCGGTTGCATATATTACTTTAAACAACAATGATACCGGCAAAACATTGGGAGGGCTTCCTATACTTAATGGTTCCAACGGCTTGAGAAAATATGCAGATTCTTTCGAAACTGAGACTCTTCTTATATACAGGAGTCAAATAAAGACCACTCCAAAAATATTTTTTGACAACTGTATTGCCGACAGTATTGAAATATTGGTTGTAAACGCTTTCGACCGCTATAACGATCCCAATAAGGAGTCTGTAGTACCTAGAATCGATAAAATAAAGATTGAGGACCTTCTGTGGCGAGATGTAATTTACCTCGATAAAACGCCGTATAAGGATGCTTTCTATAAAAAGGTGGTTATGGTTACAGGTGGAGCCGGTTCTATAGGCTCTGAGCTTATAAGACAACTTTGTGTACTTAACTGTGAAAAGATCATAATTGTGGATACGGCGGAATCGCCTATGTTTGAACTATGTTTCGAACTTAAACAATCTTTTCCGGCTGCCAATATATTCTCCTTTATCGGCGATGTGGTCAACCGTAAAACAATGGAGAGCCTTTTTAAAGAGCACCGCCCACAGATTGTTTTCCACGCTGCGGCATACAAACATGTACCTTTGATGGAGCTTCAGCCCTCTACAGCAATACACAACAATATCGGAGGAACTAAAAACCTTGCGGACATATCTGTTCAATACAAGGTGGAGAAGTTTATTATGGTTTCAACCGACAAGGCGGTTAACCCTACAAATGTTATGGGAGCGACAAAGAGAGCATCCGAAATATATATTCAGACACTGAATAACAAATTGAGGTCCGAGGGTATAGAGGCTGCAACTCAGTTTGTAACTACAAGGTTCGGGAATGTTCTTGGATCCAACGGGTCGGTGGTTCCTCTATTTAAAAAACAGATAGAATCCGGTGGTCCGGTCACAGTTACTCATAAAGATATAACCCGATACTTTATGACAATCCCTGAGGCTTGCAGTCTGGTACTAGAAGCTGCCTGTCAGGGCAGGGGAGGAGAGATATTTATATTCGATATGGGTGAAGCCGTGAAAATATATGATCTTGCCGAAAAGATGATAAGCCTCGCTGGTAAAAAGCCTCACAGAGATATTGATATTATAGAAACAGGACTCAGGCCCGGTGAAAAACTCTATGAGGAGCTGCTGGCAAACACTGAGAATACTGTGCCTACCGAGAATAAAAAGATAATGATTGCAAAGGTTAGAGAGTATGATTTTGAGGATATAGCCCCGCAGATATCTGCTCTGATAAACTCATCCCAATATTTTGAGCTGAGCACAACCTCTGTTAAGTTGCTTAAAAAACTTATTCCGGAATATATCAGTCACAATTCACAATACGAATCTCTGGATTAATCTCCCCAGCGATCTCTCTTTTTTATTGAATCTACTCCTGCAATATCGAGAATTTTATCGGTAAAGATATCAACCATCTGCTCCAAACCAGCTGGTTTCTGATAAAAACCGGGTGACGCGGGAGCTATTATGGCTCCGGCTTCGGTAAGGGTTGTCATGTTGCGCAGATGTATAAGCGAAAATGGAGACTCTCTGGGTACGATAATCAATTTTTTTCTCTCTTTTAACATTACATCGGCAGCTCTTAATATAAGAGTGTCAGAGGTACCGGCTGCAAGGCGTCCGATTGTTCCCATACTGCAAGGAATTATAATCATTGAGTCGGAACAATTGGAGCCTGATGCATTACGGTTGCCGAAGTCGTAGTTGTTTACAATATAGCTGCATTCGTCGGATTTGGGAACATCAAGCCCTGTCTCCTCTTTCCAGACCCCCTTTGCGGGAATTGAGAAGATAACCTCAAAATCGACCTCTCCCGATTCAGACAACTTTGCAAGCTTGTCGATGATGCTTTTGGCATATATCTGCCCGCTTGCTCCTGTAACCGCTACAACAACTCTTTTCATTAAACGCTCTGATTGTAGAATATATCTTTAAGCCACACTCTGAAGAGGGGATCCATGAAGGTTGCTCCTCCCTTTTCAAACAGGATGATCTCCTTCTTTTGTACTGCCTCTTTCAATCTATTAACATTTGCCGATGACTGAAGTTCATATTTCTCTAACATCTCCGATGAGCTGAACTTTGAGTGCCCGTCTAGTATTGCTTTTAGCAGATTTAGCTGGAAATGGCTCATTCTGTGTGTGATGAGCTTGAAATTGTGGGAATGGTACTCCAGCAGGAGGGCAAATGCCTGGCTCAGGACCTGATTGTTAACATATCCTCTTGTAAGCCCGTATGAGATATCGGCCAGGTGTTGCGTGTACCACGGGTGATTATCGGTCATTCTGCACATCTGCTCTGCAACCTCTTTTGGGATCACCTTTCCTGCTTTCTGAAAATTTCTGATTACGAAGTCAGTTAAGCATTTTTCGCTGATTCTCTCCAATCTTATCCGTTCGATCTTTTTATCCATTACTCTAAAATTTTCAAAAATCTCATTCATAAGATTGACATAGGACCCTGTGATAAGATAGGTGCATTTTGTGTGTTGCGCCCAGGTTTTGTTTATAAGTGCAAATGTCTCCTCGGCGTTGGCGTGCGTTGATATCTCCTGAAACTCCTCAATATAAACGATTACATTGGTGGACATCCCTTCGGAGAGTCTGTTAGCAAGACCCAATATTTCGCTCTTTTGAGCAGGTGAAAGATTTTTTGATATGACTATATTTCCGGTTGGATTTCCGGATTCCGGATTTGAGACCGTGTACGGAATTTTATCCAGATAGTCTTTTGCAATGCTTTGAAGTTCTTCGTGCCTGATCGCAAACAATTTGAGTAGTTTATTGACATATTTTGTCAGTAAACGGTGCTGGGTTTTTACATTGAACAGGTCGATTTTGCAAAGGCGGAAATTGGCAGATTCTTTCTCCATCAAATAAATCGCCTGGTTTACAAGCGATTTTTTTCCACTCTTGGCCGGCTCGGCAATCAGGCAGTTCTGTCGCTGATTTAACATATCTGTGAGCAGATTCAGTTCAGCACTCCTGGGTATAAAGTCTGGGCCGGTTACAAATTTGTTGTAGATAAACGGTGACTCCATTCAGAATTTAGGGTTTGGTAAGTTTTTAGTTTAAGTTAAGTAGGTATATGACATCACAAATATAGTTTAATTATTTGTCTTTTCTTTTGTGGTATAAAAATATTTCTCTATATTTGCTTCCCGTTTGAAATATTAGAAAGATTGTCAAGCTATTGAATAAGAGTCGTTTAGCGGCCGCTTGCAGTCAGAAACAATAAAAAAGTTTTTTTATGTACGCAATTGTAGATATTGCAGGACAACAGTTCAAGGTAGAAAAAGAGAGCAAGGTTTTTGTAAACCGCTTGCAGGCAAATGAGGGTGACTCTCTCAGTTTTGAGAAGGTACTCCTCGTCGATAACAACGGAGCCATCAAAGTAGGTGCCCCTTATGTTAAGGATGCTGTGGTTAAGGCTAAAGTTCTCGCGCACGTTAAAGGCGATAAGGTTATCGTTTTCAAAAAGAAACGCCGTAAAGGCTATGATAAAAAAACAGGTCACCGTCAACAATTTACTCAGATTTTGATTGAGGAGATCGCTTAATTATTAATCAGTTAAAAGTTTTAAATTATGGCTCACAAGAAAGGTGTCGGTAGTTCGAAAAACGGACGCGAATCACACAGTAAGCGATTAGGCGTTAAATTATTCGGCGGTCAGGTTGTAAAGGCCGGAAATATTCTGGTTCGCCAGAGAGGTACAGTTCATAATCCTGGTTTAAATGTTGGTATCGGTAAAGATCATACACTCTTTGCACTTACCGATGGTATAGTAGTATTCCGCAAAAAGGCAGACAACAAATCGTATGTTTCCGTTATGCCGGCTGCTGCTCCACAGGCATAAATCAGAGAATAAATAGTATTAATTGAAAAAAAGACTGCATAACGTAGTCTTTTTTTTATTATATTTGGGTAAAACATAACGAAAATGGAAGCAGGAAAGAGTCAAAAAGGGAAGTACAAACTTCTCTCGGTTATCGGCGCAAGGCCGCAGATAATCAAATCGGCAGCCATCAGCAGGGCTATCAGGAACAAGTTTGCCGACTGCTTTGAAGAGGTGATTCTTCATACAGGGCAACACTATGATCAGAATATGTCTGACATATTCTTTAAAGAGATGGAGATTCCTCTTCCTCATTTTAACCTTGGTGTCGGGAGCGGAAGCCACGGAGTACAAACTGCAAAAATGATTCAAGGTATTGAAGAGGTTATTGCAGAGACCAAACCCGATGCGGTTATTGTATACGGCGATACAAACTCTACTCTTGCCGGATCGATTGCTGCAAGCAAGTTAAAGGTTCCCGTTGTACACATAGAGGCCGGTCTGAGGTCCTTCAATAAAACCATGCCCGAAGAGATAAACCGTATCGTGAGCGATCATACATCTACGATGCTCTTCACCCCGACACATACCGGCGTAAGAAATCTTGAGAGAGAGGGCTTTGTCTGTTCCGATGGATCGGATAATATAGAGATGGAGTGCCAGGAGTACTCAATGGACAATCCGGGAGTATTCCACACAGGCGATGTTATGTTTGACAATACTCTTTTCTTTGCTTCTGTTGCCGATAAGAAAAATCCTCTGGATGGGCTTAAGTTTGAGCCCTTCAACAAAGGGGCTGCGGCAAAGGAAAATCTTCCGCTTAAACCAGGTGAGTATATCCTCGCCACTGTACACAGGGACAGTAACACCGAAGATGATTTCAGAATGAAGAGTATCTTCCACGCACTTTACAGTATCAGCGAGAAACACAAGAGGGTTGTTGTGATGCCGCTCCATCCGAGAACTGCAAAGGTTCTGGAGGAGAGGTTGGGTAAAGAGCTCTATGACAGAGTGATTAACTCTCCGTATATGAAGATAATACCTGCTGTGTCATTTTTCGAAATGATAACTCTGGAGAAAAATTCCGAAATGATTATTACAGATTCGGGGGGAGTTCAAAAAGAGGCGTACTTCTTTTCAAAGCCTTGTCTGATCCTCAGGCCTCAGACAGAGTGGGTGGAGATAGTAGATAACGGAGCGGCTATGCTTGTAGATGATGACTTCGCCGACATCGTTAATGGTTATGAGAAGATGCGTACAAAAAGGATTGAGTTTCCTCCTATTTTCGGAGAGGGTGATGCTGCGGAGAATATTTTGGAGATCCTCCGCAACAGTATGGAGCACAAACTTATAATGACCAGTATCTTAGGTTAGAAATTTTATTTCTGTAAACACCTTTAATATCAATCAGGATTCCGTTATGGCCGAGCAGGTTTTCAAAATCTGACTCGGTCATATTTATATACTCTTTATGGGCAACTGCAACGA
>JAFIHK010000031.1 GCA_017848635.1 Bacteroidales bacterium
CGTATTTTCCTTTATGCATGTGCCATTCTACGTTAGTCTGGCAAAGATAAATTCAAATCGGTTGACTCGTAAGACCTCTGTAATTACCTAACTTTCAATATTTTCAAAGAACTTTTATGATTTTTTACCGGACACTAATGTCTGAGTATATTTAATTAACGTAAGTCGTTTTTCGAAATTTTTAATTTGCAGATATATGTGTTCATCGCCCTTCTCCTCATAAAGAGCGATTGCCTGGCGGATAAGGTTAGCAATGGCCAGGAATCTGTTTGTATAGGCCAGCAGCATCAGGGTTATAGCTGAAAAAAGAAGTGCAGGGGTATTTATACTAATTTCCATGATCGATAATTGAACTAATCAAACAAAGTAATTACAGGATCGTTCAAATAAGCAGAAAGAATTGTCAGCCCCATTTCGATTTCTGAAAAAATCTAACCCCTAACACAATAATTTTTTTATCGAAAGAGGCTGACAATTACCGATTCAAAATCTCTATGTAAAATTATTCAATTTAAATAAATGTTGAATCAAAAAATTGAATTTAGCGCTCTCCCTGGTGTTAACCACCAGTTATACAGTTATATACAAATCGCTTGCTGCGCTTCAATGTTGTTAAAATTAAGGATTTGTAGTTGTTTCCCCCTTCATTTTGTCGTCGGTAGTGCTCTTCTTTGCCTTTTTTACCTGTACACCGTATTTTCCTATTCTCCATGTCAGACTAAAGTTTGCTGACCGCTGGAATGAGAAGCTCTCTCTGTGTGTTCTATACGTATTATCCTCTGAGTCAAATACAAATTTTTTCTTTTTTGTAAATGGTTCAGATACATACGCGGCAAAATATAACTTGTCATTTAAGAATCTGTGACTATATCCGAAAGATGTCATATAGTTTACAGCATCTTTCGATTGTAGAGTAATATTACCCCCAAACAGATACCCTCCAAGCTCTATGGACCCCTTTTTTAAGACAGTGATAGAGCCCATTAAGTATCCGGAATAACTGAATCCGCTATTGGAAATGCCCATCTCCGGCGATGAAATATCGGAGTATTTTATGGTGCCGTTTGAATATATCCGATATTTTTGTCCATTCATATATGAATAGTTGAAATTTAACCTAATCGATTTATTTTCTCCCTGGTTTTCGTATGTTGATATATTAACACCATCCGTATTAACCTTACGGATGTTTACAATATCGTTATTTGTATAATCACCGGACAGATTGAGTCCAAGATTCCATTTTTGGGAAGATTGTCTGTACCCGAGATTCAGATTGTGTCTTTTTACCGTATTAAGACCTGGATTCCCATATGAAATATTCATTGGGTCGGAGTCACTTACATATGGGTTTAAATACCAGATTCCTGGCCTGTTAAGTCTCTGGGTATAACTTAGAGAAGTAATTTTACCCTTTCCGAGAGAGTAACTTACACTAAGATATGGTACTACATCAAATTGATTGTTATCAAACCTGATATCGCCATCTGAACTCTTTGAAACACCATCATTTTGAGTGAGTTCTGCTCTTACTCCAGCCTTTGCGGTTATACTTTTATTCTTATAAAGATACCCTCCGTAAAAGCTGCCGATATGCTGTGTATAGTCCAGGTCATTCACCTTAGAAGGGTCTTCCACCCACTCACCACTATTCTGATTGTACAATTTAACAATAGTATTTGATATATTCTGCCTTAGAATATACTTTGCTCCAGTCTCAAACGAACTGCCTTTCTTCAAAGGATTGTAGAAGTCAAATTGAAATGACTGTTCAACCTCTCGTGCATCGTTTTTCGAATTCTGCTCATAGGGATAAAAATCCACTATAGCATCAATTGCATTGATGACCTTCCTGTTTGATGGACCGTAGTCTATACCGTATGATATCGTCAGATTTTTTTCAGGTTTTTTATAGTTCTTTTGATATGATAAGTTTCCGGAACTTGATCCGTATTCATATCTTGTACCATATGTGTTCAGATAGTTCCGTGTTACTATTCCGGTGCTGTTTTTTGATATATATTCCGATATCCCGTCACTCTCAGAGTTTCCCATAAAACCGAAAAATGATAGAGAAATAAAGTTAAGTGAGTCGATATCGTAGCTTGCTTCAACACTTATTTGGTCACTTACACCATGGGAGTTATATTTACTTGAAACTGTTGAAAATTTATATTGATCGCTTATAAAGTTCTCCGTCTCTGAAAATGAGCTGCTTTTGTTGCTGAAATATTTCGATCTGAACAAATATGAGGTCATTGCGAATTTCCCCTGTTGAAGAGATAGGTATCCACCTCCTGAATATCCTCCCAGAGTATTTCCTGTTAAGGTAATACTTGCATTGTACCCGGCAGTCTGCTTTTTATTGGTTATTATGTTGATAATACCGGCAACACCATCGGCGTCATATTTTGCAGGAGGGTCGGTTATCACCTCAATTGATTTGATTGAGTTGGCCGGCATGGATTTGATTGCATCTTTAAAATTTTTGACAAGAATTCCGGTAGATCTGCCGTTTACAAGTACCTTGAAATTTGTCTCCCCGTTAAGTCTTACGGTTCCCTCTCCATCGACACTTAACATGGGCACTTTACGTATTATATCGATCAACGGACTAGCCGCACTCTGAGGATCGGATTCCAGATTATATGTGAGCTTGTCAGGTTCGTTCTTAATGAGCGGCTTTACCCCAACGACAGTAACCCCGGACATCTGAACCCCCTCAAGCAGGAAAATATCTCCAAGATCCACTCTTTTAGTTGAACCATCGATAACCAGATCCCTCTTTACAGTAGAGTAGCCCATCATCGACACCGAAAGAACATATTTCCCTTTTGAAGGGATCTCAATAAAAAATTTACCATCGGCACCGGCTGCCTGTGCTTTAATTAGTTTTAAGGAATCCGTGAAAACTGCAATAGTCGGATATTCAATAACCTTCCCTGAAACAGAGTCCTTTACCACTCCTGCAATTGTAATATTTTTAAGTTCTGCAGGCTGTGAGATGGCAGATGCTGATATAAGCATTGCCATAATTGTCATTTGAATAAATCTCATTAAGATTGAATTAATTTGAGTAATGCCTCAAAGTTGAGTATTTATAATTTATAAATCATTACAAAATCCTTAAAATTAGAGTCTAAAAAGATTGTTTAAGTATCAATCTTTTTAATGTAATATCCTTTACAAACGGTGTTCCGTCTAATAGGAGCCCTTCGATGCGGACATTCATATTGTTTTTTCTGTCGTCGGTGTAAAAGTTGAAAGAGGCCTTACCTAAAGAGTCTGTTTTTATGCATGGGTTCCAGTAGAGAGTATTTCTAAAATCCTTATTTGGACCATCCTTTTCTTCTTGTGTTTCGTATTTTGGAGAATAGAACTTAACATTTGTCTGATAACCTAGTGGTGAAAACTTCCGTACGTTTGTTTTTACTCTCTCCTCAAATATTTGATCGGCCCGTCTTGTTGCCAACAGGATTACACCGTTATTTGTACCGTATATTGCTCCTTGAGCTCCTCTCAGGAATATCATGCTGTCAAAATCCATAACCTTCATATAATAAAGTTCATAAGTGCCTCTCCATTTCAATCCGTCAACATATAGATAAGGTTCTTGGTTAGTTCCATCCATATTATAACCTCTGTTGGATAAAATAACTGGTAAATCTATACCAGGACGTGAGCCTATAAATAAACTTGCATATTTTGATACTATATAACGCTGTATATCAGTTTCGTCCCAATCCTGAAGCTTTTCCCTATCTATGATTTGATCTTTTGGAAAACTTTGCAGGAATGGCGAAATATTTGTTGTAAGCCGTACTCTTTCTTTGGCTCTATCAACAACACGAATCTCGTTAAGAGTTCTTGTGGTAATATTATCAGTTGTTAATGAAGGTGCAGCTAGTTTCTTTGTTGTCAATAATGACATCGTATCAATTTTGACCAATTTATTCCACTGTTGATTGTCAAAGCCAGGGAATAACTCACGAGCAATTTCCAAATTAAAATACTGCCCACCGTTTTTCCCGGATACCCCCAAAAGGAACGAAGTACTGTCGGGGAAGTCAAGTCCTCCTATAGTGAAAGCACCTTCTTTATCCAGAGTGTATGCCTGTTGGAATTGTATTTTAGGAGCATACGCCATTAGTAATGCATTACTTACACTTTTTTTTGAAAACCCCGACACAGAACCCGAAACTGACTGTGTCAGCTCTTTTTCAAACAAAGGTTTTTCGGAATAATAATACCTCCATCCCTGAGTAAGCAATAACAGGTCGAGGAATCGCTCTTTTTCGGGAGATGGATTAATAAAATAGTATCCCGGGTTCTCAATTTTACCTCTTACCTCGCTAGTCAGCTCCATATAAGAGACAATATTTTCTCGTGCTAAATCTTCTTTA
Organism: Bacteroidales bacterium; assembly: GCA_017848635.1. Taxonomy (GTDB): domain Bacteria; phylum Bacteroidota; class Bacteroidia; order Bacteroidales; family UBA932; genus JAFIHK01. Next base: position 4,404 of record JAFIHK010000031.1, read on the forward strand.
ACAAAAAGCGAGTCGGTAACAGATACTGAGAAATTACCTCTTAAAGGATTACCGCTGTTGTCGGACAATGATACCGCCACTGTTGCCAAATCTCTTGAGTTGAATGATTGCTTGTTTGCCGCCGTGAAAATATTTAGAATCTCAGTATTATAGATATAAAATAATCTCTCAGCCAAAGTCTCGCCTCTTCCATTGATTATTTTTACACTATTTACCCCTGCCGGCAATGATTGAAGTGGAAACTTGTCGGTCAAGGACTCTTTATCAATCTCTTTTACAAAGTAATTATTTCTGTTGTTAGAGAGGACAATGTAGTATTTATTCAAATTTATAGCTATTGGAAGATTTACAAGCGAAGAGCTAACCAACAACGCAGTACTTGTTCTTTTTACGGAAATACTTACCCCCGAAGCCTCAGGAGCAGGCAGGTCAAATCTTTTCGACTCCCCAAGAGCAGGGTGAACCATAACATAGTATCCATCTTTGTCGGGAGAGGCTAGGGTAATAATCCCCATTCCATTGTGTTTTGTTTCAATATCACAAATAAAAGTGCCGTCTTTTTTAAATAGAGAACCCTTTAGTTCGATAGAATATCCATCGGAACCAACTGCCTTGAAAGCAATCTTTGCCGGAACACCGGGAAAGTATCGGCCACTTTCGGGGAAGAATTGGAGGTCAATATTCGAAGAAGAGGCCACGCTTTTAGATAGATTATTCGCAACGTTATTCAATGTTGAAACATATATCTCTTTAGTAAACATGTACTCAGCAGGGAAGTTTTGCATCCAGCGAGTGTATGCCCTCAAGATGTACCTACCATCCTTAAGGTTATCTAAAATTTTAATGTGCCCGGTAAATCCGTCTTCGGAGTCCTTAATTTTAACTCTGGCAACAAGCGTATCGCACCATAACTCGACATAAATAAATGCACTTAACTCTTGTCTGTTCTCAACAGAAGAGTTTAAAAGATAGCCTCTTAACCAGATATTCTCTCCAACGAAATAGGAACTTTTATCGGTATGGATATACAATTTTTCTCCTGTATTTAACTTAGAATGAGGCACAAGAGAATCAATTGCTTGTCCGTTTAACAATGAGCTGAATAATAGCAGAATGGAAATTGTGAGGTTTTTCATAATTATAATTACAATAGGAAATCCATTGAGATTTAGCATTATTTAACGCCTATTAATCATAAAGTTACAAAAGTTCTTTATTTTTTAAGTTCTCTTTTTAATAAATATTTTACGGGATTTAAAAATCTTTCAAACGCACTCAAGTCTTTAGTTATTATTTCGGCGATACCCGTCATCTCTTCATTAACAGGTATGTTAATATGGTAATTTGTTGTAAGAGAGTTTTTAAAATCGAGCGAGATTACAAGCTGTTTTTGATTGTTTAGTGTAACAGGGCTTGCAGATATTCCTGCAATTGTGGTTTGCAATACACCGAATTCCATATACGGGTAGTTGTCGAGTTTGATATTAACCTTTTGCCCATATTCTACCTTCCCTGCTCCCGCCAAGGGTAAGTATACTTTTCCTATTACATTTGATTTTTTATCCGGAATTATTGTCATAAGAACCTCCCCGGCCTCTATGTTCTGGTTTGTTTGCCAGTATTGAGTAAGTGAAACACTCCCATTTATCGGACTCACTAAAAGATATGACTGTTCCCATTCGGCAATCTTTGACTTTAAAATTTCCAGGGATGATTTAATTGTTTGTGAATATTTTCTCTCTAAATCGCTCTTTTCCTTGCTAGTATCGAATATGGTTTGTTGTGTCTGGCTAAGAGTAATTTGTGCAGAATTGCAGGCAGATAATCTTGTCTCATGTTGTTGTACTATTGATAAATAAGAGCTTTTGCTTTTTTGAAATTCAAGAGATGAGATAGCGTTATTGCTAAAAAGGAGTGAATCTCTTAAATACATTTTTTCGGCGATACTTAATTGCTCTTTGCTTACATCTGCCTGAACATTTAATGACTTTATGTTTTGGTTTTGTATCATTAATTGCTTTTTAAGCAATACAATCTTTTTACTGTGATAATCTGCCAACTTGAATTCATTAAACTCTTTTACTGCTAAAAGAAGATTTTGATAATAGTCCTGAAGAGTGCCAATGGTAAGAGTTTGCTCCTTAATGTCGTATACCGTAAAATTAGTGTCTGAAAGAGTTTTTTTAAGATTTGAATATGACTCATAAGCAACAGGATTTTCTATATATGAAATTACTTCGCCTTTCTTTACACTGTCGGACTCTTTAACAAATAATCTGATTCTGCCCGAAGAGCGGGTAATCATCTGTACAGGAAGGTTCCCGGATGTTATTACTACAGGAGCAGTGATTATATCGGGGTGATTGAAAAACGTACTTCCGATAAGTAAGAGTAATAATACAGAGAACAAAACAGTTATTCCCCAACGGACAGCCCATCCCGGAGGTTTGCCGAGAACTTCATTCACCGAATCGCTCTTTATTTCAATTCTTTTGACTATATCGTCAGCTTCTTTTTCCATTAGCTATTTTTCAAGTTCGAGTTGATTTTTTACCAGCTCAAAGTATTGTGCTTTATCTGTAATTAGTTGCTGGTGTGTCCCCTGTTCTGCTATTCGCCCTTTATCCAGCACAATAATATTATCTGCATTTTTTACGGTGCTTAACCTGTGAGCGACAATCAGTACAGTTCTCCCTCTAAAAAAATCAGTTAGGTTTTGCATTATGATTTTTTCATTATTTGCGTCTAATGAGTTTGTAGCCTCGTCAAAGAAGATATAATCAGGATTTTTATAAACCGAACGGGCGATAAGAATTCTCTGCTTTTGCCCCTGGCTTATTCCGTGTCCCTCCTGTCCGATTTTTGAGTTGTAGGCAAGAGGCAGCGACTCGATGAAATCGGCTATGTTCGCAGTTTTTACTGCATTTGACAAGAGTTGGTTGTCAACAAATTCCGCTCCGGGGGCAATGTTTTTTGCGATAGTATCTGAGAATATAAAACCATCCTGCATAACTACTCCGCATCTTTTTCGCCACTCCTCAATATTGTAGTTGGTCAGGTTATTTTGACCGATTTCAATGCTCCCCTTTTTGACAGGGTAAAAACCGAGAATTAATTTTATTAGTGTAGTTTTTCCACTTCCGCTAGAACCTACAAGGGCAGTTATCTTGCCATGAGGGATGCGAAAAGAGATATCATTAATTACATTTTCATCACCTGCGCCATCGTATTTAAATGACAGGTCATTCAATACAATGTCGCTTTTTGGAGGGATTTCCTCTATGAGACCCTTCTCGATATTAACTTCATCCTCTTTATCGTTAATCTCGGCAAGTCTCTCCAGACTTATCTTCGCATCCTGAGTCTGCCTAATAAAGCCTATAATCTGTACAATCGGAGAGTTTAACTGTCCAATGATATACTGAACAGACATCATCATCCCAAGGGTCAGTTCGCCACGGATAACCGAACTTGCCGCAACAACAGTAATTATTATATTTTTGACTTGGTTTATCAATGTTGCTCCTGCTTCTTGGTATTGTCCAAGGGCTAATCCTTTAATACTTATTTTAAAAAGCTTAGCCTGTATGCCTTCCCACTCCCACCGTTTCTGCTTTTCACAGGCGTTGAGTTTAATCTCCTGCATGCCTGTAATCAGCTGAACAATCGAGCTTTGATTTGCCGAATTTTGTGCAAAAGCTTTAAAGTCCAGTTCACGCCTCTTCTTCAGAAACATAACTATCCATAGTATATACAGGAGCGATGCTCCGAAAAAGATCAGGAAGATAGTTGAGCTGTAGATAAGGAGCACTATACCGAATATTAGGATGTTTACCATCGAAAAGAGAATATTCAGAGAGGATGAGGTAAGTAGTTGCTGAATTCTGCGATTGTCACCTATTCTCTGCATTATGTCTCCTGTCATTTTTGTGTCGAAATAACTAATAGGCAGACGCATAAGTTTGGCCAGAAAATCGGAGATTAGTGAGATATTAACTCTGGCTCCTATGTGCAGAAGGAGCCACCCTCGGATAAAATCAACAAAAACAGAACTCAGAGTGAGGACCATCTGCGCAATGAGGACCACCCATATAAATCCTATATCCTGATTGCCGATTCCTATATCTACTATGTTCTGGGTTAGCAGAGGCAATATAAGCTGAATGATACTCCCTGCTAAAAGACCTATAATCAGCTGCGATAAAAGTTGCTTATAAGGTTTAATATATGAAACTAGGAACCCGAAGCCTTTTCTGGCACTATCCTCTCCATCTTCCCTGTAAAACTCCGGAGTTGGTTCCAGCAACATAGCAGTTCCGGTTTCAATACCATTATTGACCGAACTTATCCAGCATCTTTTAAACTCCCTCTCATTAAAACAGTTAAGACCTCCTGCCGGGTCTGCTATATGTAACAGAATCTTCCCTCTTCTCCTCTTTATTTTGTACAAAACCACAAAATGGTTCTGATTCCAGTGAATTATACAGGGGAGGCTAGCGGTGCACAGCTCCTCAAAAGAGACTCTTATCCCTGTGCTCCGCAAACCTATGCTCTCCGCCGCCTGGCTTATACCCAGCATCGATACTCCGGTTCTGGTATACTCGCTTTTTTTTCTGAGCGTGTCCAGAGAGTAGTGTTTCCCATGGTGAGCGGCAATCATCCGGAGACAACTTGGTCCGCAATCCATCGCATCGAGTTGGGTATATACTTTAAACTTCATTTATCTAATTTCCGTCATCAACCATTAACCATCCTATTACATTTCCGTTTTCATCGAGAATCGGTATCCAGTGAGGGGTCCCTCCACAGATATGTGATAATTCATCACCTGACAGGTAGTTTTTCTCTTCCATTTTTTTACAAAATTCACGACAATAAAATTTTTAATCATTTCAAAATCATTAAAAAATCCTTAAAAAATCCTTAATTTTGGGCGATGTTAAAAAAGTCTTTGATTATCTCTGTTTTGGCTATTGCACTACTACTTATTGTGCAATTGGTATGGCTTTCTCTCGTGATTAAAGATGAAAAACACAATTATGAGCAAAGAGTCAATGAGCTTGTTGAACAGGTAGTTAAAAAAGAACTTGTACACAGGAGATCTTATATAAAAAAGAAGAATACCACATTTGTATCAAAATTTGTAAGCAGCAAGGATCTTAAAAAAGAGGATTACAACAAGTATACACTTAGCGCTAAAGATGTTAGTAACGACGATGTCATTAATGATACGGTTGAACATTGTCATCAGGTTTAC
>JAFIHK010000004.1 GCA_017848635.1 Bacteroidales bacterium
ATAATCTCGATTCACTCAGCGGCCTGGTCCCGGATAAAAGTATTACACCTGTAACTCACAATAGTTACGGGGAGAGAGTGCTTATGATAGTTGCCGGATCAGTCGCCTGAGCTATCTTTTCAAAAGAGTTTGCCTTAAGGATACCTCCTAAGGGCGAGATGATTAAGGGTTTTGTCGGAGGGGCTTTAATGGCCGTAGGTGCAACTGTGGGAATAGGTTGCTCAATAGGCTCTTTCTTTAGTGGAGTTCCGGCACTATCAGGAGGAGCTCTGATCTTCACATTTGCTATGTTTGCCGGAGTAATTATTTCTCTTAAATATCTGATCTGGGAAATGGAGCATTTTCCGACCTGGAGTTCGGGAAAGAGCTTCACCTTTATGGCAGCATCTCCTGATAAAGGTAAATGGCAGATATATACAGCCATTGCGGTAATCATAGCTCTTTTGGGAGTTGCATATATCTACTCAGGCAGCAATCCTGTTATGACTTGGTTCATAATAATAGCTGCATTAATGGGGCTTATTTCTCAACGTTCAAGGTTCTGTATAGTAAAATCTTTCAGAGATCCGTTCATGAGCGGTGAGTCTCAGGGAACAGTTGGGGTTATTGCCGGTCTTGCTGTTGCTCTGGTAGGCTTTACGGTAATCAAATATTTTGGTATTGGGGATATAAGCGAGGTCTCATTAAGAACAAGAGAGATGACATGGATCTTCCCTAATTTCTGGGCCAGAGCGCTTATCGGAGGCTTCGTTTTCGGCTTGGGAATGACTATCGCCGGAGGTTGTGCAGTTGGTACATTATGGAGAGTAGGCGAGGGGCAGATAAAGCTTTGGTTCTCAATGCTGGGAATGGTTCTGTTTATGCCTCTCTCAAACAGCTATATAGTTCCTTTGGCGGAAAAATACATTCTACAGAGTGCACGATTCAAGAGCTATCTGCCTGACTATATCGGATATGATGGAGCCTTTCTTCTTGTACTGGCAATTCTTATAATATGGTATGTCTTTGTAAAATGGAATGAAAGAACAGGCCGTTTCAGCGCCTTTTAACCAACTATTATGAAAAAAAAGATATTTATAGCAATTCTATTTGTTTCAATTATGGCTCTCCAGGGTTGTACGGCTGTATATGAAGATGCATCCGATATGGCAGCAGGGTGGAAGAGTAAAGTAAAACAGATTTCTGTTGCCGGGCTCAGAACAATGACCGATTCGGGAGAGAATATTGTCATCATCGACGTCAGGGAAGAGGGGCAATATTCCGAAGGAAACATACCCGGTTCGGTAAATATTTCAAGGGGTGTTCTGGAAGAGAGTATTGGCAATCCGGAATTTTGGGCTGAACAGTATATGTACCCTCCTGAAAAGGACTCAAAAATAATTATTTGCAGCCAGAATGGCGATATGGGCATATTGGCTGCCGTATCACTTGCCGGGATAGGATATAAATCGATCCTTAACCTCGAAGGTGGCTACGAATCGTATTTAAAACAACAAAACTAAAAACTAAAATTGTGAAAAGATTAAGATTTATCAGATTCTTCATCTTGATGCTTGTATTATCGACAGGCATTACGGGATGCATTGAGGCGTACCAGGAACCCGAAGTGGACAGGTTTGCCGTTCTTACTAATTATTTGAAAACCAATAATCTGGATTTAACAAATATGACAACAGACTGGGTTATTGATGCTGCAACTCTAAATACAAACGGAGTTGCAAATTACTACATCATTGACTTAAGGTCGGCAGCCGACTATGCTATCGGTCATATTCAAGGTGCAGTTAATTCCACATTGGCGAATGTTCTTACAACTGCGCAAGGAGCAGGCAGCAAGCCGATTGTAGTTGCATGCTATACGGGGCAGAATGCTGCAGTTGCACACGTGGCACTAAGGCTAAGCGGTTATGCTAACTGTAAAATTCTAAAGTGGGGGATGAGTGGTTGGAATTCAAAATTCGATACATGGAGTGCAAATATTTCTGACAGGGCTGTCGGTAATGCAAACTGGTCAACTACCAACACACTGCAGACTCCTGTTACGTTCACCTATCCTAAATTGGACGCTGTTGCTACAACCGCACAAGCCATTCTTAGCGAAAGAATAGCAGCCGTTTTATCAAAGGGTTTACAGGGCGTCAATGCTGCAGATGTTCTAGCCTCCCCTTCGACATATTTTATAAATAATTACTGGACTGAGGCAGATGTTAATCAATATGGTCATATCAAAGGTGCTTACCGCTTGAATGAGACTTTGACACTTGCCAATGACGGAATGAAAAAGCTTGATCCTTCGGCAACGATTCTTGTCTACTGTTGGACAGGGCAGACATCTGCACTTGTTTCAACTTACCTTAATATTATCGGGTACAATGCAAAGAGTCTTAAGTTCGGAGCAAACGCTCTGATAAACAGCCAGCTACTTAAAAACAAGTGGACTGTATCGGGCTCATTCCCATATGTTACAAATTAATCCACTATACAAATACTACAGAGATGAAAAATATTAAATATATATTGGTTCTGGCTTTAGGACTTATGTCCGTTAAGACGTATTCCCAGGGATGTATGGGGGGCGGAAGCGGTGATGTCGTAGGTGTTACCGGATTCATACAACCTCAGTTTAACTATAATATAAATGGCAAAGACGAAAACGGGAAGAGCCTGAATAAGGGTAATTTCACTTTTAACAGAGCCAGACTTGGAGTTGTAGGATCGATCCCTTATGACATCGATTACTATCTCTCTGCCGAATTCAGTGGTTTTAGCAATTCGGAGAATAAGGTTCACCTTCTGGATGCATACGTATCATATACTCGTTTCGGGAAATGGGCAAAACTTACTATGGGTCAATTCAAGAGTCCGTTCAGTCTTGAACAGAATACAGCTTGTTCAGGTCTCTATACTGTTAATCGTTCCGATGTGGTTAACCAGCTTGCCGGCCCCCAGAGAGATCTCGGTCTTATGTTAAGTGGTGGTCACGATTCTCTCGGGTTCCAGTATAGCTTGGGAATTATGAATGGTAGCGGAATGAACAACATAGACGACAATACTAACAAAAATATCGTAGGAAGATTTGTTGTAGGTCCGTTTAAGGGCTTTAAGGCTGGAGGTAGCTTTAAGGCAGGAAAAATCACTCCTACTGACACCGAAGAGAAGCTCAATGATATATACAGAGTTGCCCTTGAGGGACAATATAGCTGGAAAGGTTTATTGCTGCAAGGTGAATTCATTTATGGACAAGATAAGCTCTATTCTGCCTAAAAAGTGCCAGTTTATGGGGGTTGTGGTGGCATAATAGGTTATGACACAAAACAACCCGGAACATACCATAAAAGCGGTGCATGGGTTATTGCATCTTATAAAACCAAATATAACATTGAACCTGTTGTAAAATTTGATACCTATGATTCTGACCACGCTGCAAGATACACTCGCGTTAACAACTACACTCTTGGTTTTAACTATTATGTAAACGATTACTCGAGAATTCAATTCAACTACGTGACTGTAAGGGAATCAAGGGAGTTTTTGAACGATATGATTATGATTCAGGTTCAGGCTAAATTCTAAAAAATTATAATACAGATTTATGAAAAAGTTATTTATGTCGTTGCTCCTTGCTCTGCTTGCACTTCCAGCATCTGCACAGCTTATAAGTGTAGAGGAGTTGGCAAAATCGATTAAGGATCCTAATATAATCGTAGTTGATGCAAGACCATCTGCCGATTATCTCAAAACACACATAGATGGAGCGATTAATCTCGATGCCTCATCATTGAGCGACAACTCTGTCGTTGAGGGAAGATTAAAGCCAGTCTCTGAACTTGCTAAAATAATTGGCGGCGCGGGACTATCTACAAACAAGAGGGTGGTTATTTACTGTAAAACAGGTGTAAGTGCCGGTAGATTGTACTGGGTTATGAAGTATATGGGATTTAATAATATTTCTCTGCTCGATGGCAATATGAATGCCTGGTTTGCAGCAAGAAAGCCTATAACCAAGAATCCTAAAAAGCTTCCTCCGGTATCCTTTACCCCTTCGGTGAACAGTTCAATGCTTGTCGATAAAAGTTATGTTAAGTCAAAGCTTAACACTCCTGGAACAATTCTTATAGACTCCAGAAAGGCTGAGGATTATGATGCAGGTCATATTGGGAATGCGGTTAATATACCAAATGATTTAATTGTTAATGATTCCAAACTGAGACCGCTTTCGGAAGTGGCAGCTGCATTTGCCAAAATACCTAAAGATAAAGAGGTTATTGTTTATTGTAAAACCGGAGCTACCGGCAGTTTTACATACTTTGTTCTGACATCTCTGCTTAAGTATGGTAATGTAAAGCTATATGCCGGTTCTTATATGGATTGGACACATTAAAAAATTTAAGAAATGAGAAGAATCATTTTAAAAATATTTCCCTTACTGATCCTATTTTTCGTGGCATCATGCTCCGGCTATGATTCAAGAGTTTTTGCATCATACGAGGATATGGTAAAGAGTGCTAAGGAGGAGGTAAGATGGATTGCTGCAGGTGATTTTAAAAAGGTAATGGAGAGTGGAGATAACTACTATCTTGTTGACTGCAGAGAGCAAGTGGAGTTCGACAGCAGTTGCATAAAGGGGGCTATTCCTGTGCCAAGAGGTGTTCTGGAGAGTGAAATAGCATCAAAAGTTCCAAGACATAGAATACCACTATATATCTACTGCAGTAACGGCGATAGATCTGCCCTTGCAGCAAAGGTACTTCCTCTACTAAAATACTCTAATGTAAGGGTAATTGAGGGTGGCTTTGATAACTGGAAGAGCTCATATCCCGATCTGGTTGAAAACAATCCGGTAAGGGGGGCTGTAAAGGCTGCTCCAAAGAAGGCATCAGGTGGATGTGGTGGTTAATTTTATTAAAAAATAGTGATATGGGAAAAATGGTAATCGGACTATCGTCCGGAAGTGTAGATAAATTATTTGGAGCCGGGGTGATTATGAGCGGTGCGGCAGCGGCCGATATGGATATTGATGTTTACGTTCTTCTTACTGCCGCACGGGCGTTTCTAAAAGGGAATGAGGAGCTTGCAGACTCTTTTGTGGAGTATCCTCACCTTAAAGATGAGATGCTTGCAAAGTTCAAAGAGCTTAAAATGAATAGTTGGATCGACTCATTCCGTCAGGTAAAGGAGATGGCAAATGTAAAAATTTACATATGCAGCCTGGCTGGTAAAATGTGGGACGGAGATTCATTGGATAAATATATTGATATAGTAGACGGGTTCACCGGAATATATCAGTATGTTGAAGCAGCGAATGAGGCTGACCTGCATATGAACCTTTAATAAAAGGCTATTTTAATAGAGAGAGGACTCTTCATAAAGCAGAGGGTCCTCTCTTTATTAATATTATCTTTTAACTCTTTTTTTAATAATATAGGAGAGGGAGAGCAGTGCGAGAAGAAGTGTCACTCCGGAGATAATAAATGCCCAGATATTAATTCTCCTATACTCGGCAACCAGTGTGTAGTTATCAAACATAAGCCTAGCACCATCCACCTTCCAAATTATTACTCCATTTTTAATATTGGATGTGTTCGCGTCTATAATTTTACCCGGCAACCTGATCTCATAGCTGATTAAATAACCCAGTAGTGGAATGACCTCTATGCCCTTCTCATAGTTATTATCGATAGGCTCTTTGTTCATGCCGTATAGCCTGGAGTAGTAATCGGTTCCAAGCTTGCGGTCTAATTCTGAAGCAACTTTTTGAGGATCAATCTCATCTTCTTTATATTTGCTCTTTATGATATTGAAAACATCATTTTTAAGCGAGTCTGAGAGAGGTTTCTCAAAGTTGAATTTGTTTATGGCAGCATAACTTATTTCAAAAGAGTTTTTGGCATACCATTCAATAACTCTCTTCTCTATTCCCCTGAGAAAATCATTCATTTCACTGCCGTTGAACTCTCCAAAATTCTCAAATCCACCCTGGCTCCATAGTTTCTGTTCATCCTTTGTGAGGTATTCATCAATACTTACAGGCAGATTGTGCCCCAGTTTTTTATAAACACACTTGAAGGTATATACCGGATAGAACCATCCCCTCTTTTTTGTAATGGTCTCATTAGGAATAGCAAAGGAGCGCATCTGCTCTTTGAATTTTATATTTTTTGAGAAATACTCAATAGATGGCCCCTCCGATACAACTTTAACATTCATCTGCTTCTCCTCTCCGAAGAGATTAAATGTATACATACTGTCCAGTTTTACAATCTTCCAGCCTTTGCTGATGTCAAAGTAGTATGGATTTTTTGAGAGATCGCCGGCAATAAATGCGGAATCGGCTTTGGCATAAACCTCTCTGTGGGCATTCCCGTTACCGGAAACTGTAGTTACTACCCTGTAGTTTGTATTACAGGAGACTATTAATAGTATTGCAGATAGTAAAAAAACAGGTTTAGATCTTTTCATAACTATTTAATTAATATGCCTTGATGAAATATTATAATAGAGTTTGCTTATACTTTGATTTTCGGCTATACGCGACTTGAGGATGCCTGTGTAATTGAGATCTGTCACCGAATTTCTACCACTTCTCAATTCACCATAAAAAACAACATCCCTTCTCTGCATATATTCCCGGTTTTCCTCTTTAGCTGTAACCCCAATGCTCTCATTAATGAACAGGCCAATTAAAAGAGTTGCCGCAACAGATGCACATATTGCTGTTATTCGTATTAAAGTGCCGGAATCTTTTTTATATGAGCGGGCAGATATACCGGCCATAACTCCGTCCATAACTCTTTCAGGGCTCCTCATTTCCGGAGTTGTGCTCTTCACTTTTTCAATTAAAAGATCATATTTTCCAATATCAGTTCTCATAACCCTCTACTCTTTTTCTAATTTGTTTCCTGGCCAGATGCAGATTGCTCTTTATTTTACCGGAAGATAGCCCTGTAATTTCTCCGATTTCGGCACTCTCTAACCCCTCAATATCGCTAAGAATGAATACAATCCTCTGTTTTGCGGAGAGTCCGTTGGTCAGTTTACTTATTAACAGACCCAATTCTCTGTTTTCTATAGCCTCCTCAATATTGGAGCTGTCATGGAGTTCAAATCCACCTATCTCTACAAACTTTTCCCTCTTTCTTCTTCGTAATCTGTCGTAACAGGTATTTGCTGTGATTTTATAAAGCCATGTTGAGAATTTGAAGCTCTCATCATATCGCTTGATACTCTCCCACGCCTTTATAAAACTCTCCTGTGTAGCATCTTCGGCATCCTCTTCATTGCAAAGAAGTCTGAATGATAGGGTATAAACCATCTGCCTGTACCTTGCTACAATCTGCCGGAAGGCATCCCTGTCTCCCATTTTACACTTTTTAATATATGGCGTCAGATTGTCGTTCATCAAAATTCTTTCACTCTATTATACGCAAAGTTAGGTAATGGGTCGAATATCTTTAAAAATTATAGTTGCATTTCTAAATCATATAATCTTATATTTGCGCCCTGTTTTACTTCTGAAAGCTACGGGAAGTGTGTTCTGTGCAGTAGGATAACCATCTTCATTAGAACCTGCCGGTGTGTATTGCCGGTATCAGATATTACATATTATATGATTTAACATACTTTGATCTATGTTGTATGACAATTATGCAATGCAGACCAAACGTGAACTGTTGAGCCGTTTGGTAAGCATTATAATTAAGGAGGAGCTGGTAAAGGGGGTTAAATACATCCCTGTGGAAATGAGGCCCAGAAACAATAGAAATGTTAGTTGTTGCGTCCATAAAGACAGATACATTCTGAAACATAAGATTATATCCATTCTTGGGTTTGATATCGAAGATGAAGATATCGACCTGATGCAATTGGAGGAGTATGCGCAACGCTCTCTGGATCACAAAAACACAAAGAAAAAGATATTGTCGGTCCTTCACGAAGCCTGCAGCGCATGTATGCAGTCTCAGTATTACATAACCAATATGTGTAGAGGTTGTGAAGGTAGACCCTGCTTTATGAACTGCCCTAAAGGTGCTGTCTCTTTCAAAAAGGGGAAGGCTTTCATCAATCAGGAGGAGTGTGTAAGCTGCGGTTTATGCAAAAAAATCTGCCCTTATCATGCGATTATTTACACTCCCGTACCTTGCGAGGAGGTTTGCCCTGTCAAGGCAATATCTAAAAATCCCGATGGCACAGAGGATATCGATAAAGATAAGTGTATCTATTGCGGAAGATGTATGCAGGCTTGCCCATACGGAGCAATTATGGAACGATCTAAAATAGTGGATATTCACAAGATGTCCATTCGTCCGGGTGTAAAAATAATTGCAATTGTCGCGCCATCTGTTTTCGGGCAGTTCGACGCCAGGCCCGGGCAGATTATTACCGCAATGAAGAGAATTGGATTTGATGAGGTCGTTGAGGTTGCACTCGGAGCCGAAGATACATCCAGAATTGAGGCCGAGGAGCTAAAGGAAAAAATTGCCCACGGCCAGCCATTTATGACATCTTCATGTTGCCCGGCTTATATAGAGTGGGTAAACAAACATGCCCCGTCACTTAAACCATATGTTTCAACTACCAGGAGCCCTATGGTTTATACAGCAAGAAGAGTTAAGGAGCTCTATCCGGGAGCCGAAGTGGTATTTGTGGGCCCTTGTCTGGCCAAACGGCATGAGGCAGACTTTGTTCCTGAGGTTGATTATGTCATGAGCTTTGAAGAGGTTGGGGCATTCATGGCATCCTATAATGTAGAGGTTTCCGAATGTGAAGATGCGCCGTTAAATACTCGGATATCTTCCCAATCCAGAGGGTATGCGCAATCCGGCGGAGTCAGAAGTGCGGTGGCATCTGCGGTTGGAGAGGGTTACACAGTGATGAATATTGACGGACTCGATAAGAAGAGCACAAAACTCTTAAAATCTATGGTAAAGAATCCCCAGGCTCAATTCGTGGAGGTGATGGCATGCGAGGGTGGATGTCTTAACGGACCATGTTCACTCGCGCCTCTTACACAGGCAAGGAGACAGTTCAGACAAGGATTTGCAGAGTAGAGGTTCTTCCACTTTATAATATAAGGCCCAGTAAGAGTCAACTCTTACGGGGCCTCCTGCATGTTAAAAAAAACTATTTGGCCACAGGGAAAATGCTTATAGCATAACCACCTCCGGGAGCCGATTTAAGTGTGAGTTTACTCTTGGCCGTAACCTCAACTTTCCGGATCTCATATGCCTGAGGATTAGTTTTGTAGTGAGCATCCTTTGCATCGGAGTATATTGTTGCAATATATTTCTGTCCTGGGGTTAGAAAATTCAGAGTGAGATTTGAGGTGTGCCCGCTCTCTCCGCAGACATTTCCTACAAACCAGTTTTCGCTCCCTTTTGCTTTACGGGCTACTGTAATATATTCTCCCGGTTCAGCTTCAAGGTATTTACTGTCGTCCCAATCCAGGGCAACATCCTTGATGAACTGAAATGCATCGGGGAATCTTTTATAGTTTTCAGGCAGATCGGCAGCCATCTGCAGCGGACCTGGAATTGTAACATAGAGAGCAAGCTGATTGGCAAGAGTGGAGTTGCAATGTGAGTTATTTCCGGGATTAACCTTAGATATATCCATTTCGAAAACACCCGGAGTATAATCCATAGGGCCCCCGATCAATCTTGTAAAAGGAAGAATTGTAACATGGTTCGGTTTGCTTCCTCCAAACGCCTGATATTCTGTGCCCCTTGCAGACTCATTTCCAATCATATTCGGATAAGTTCTGCAGAGACCTGTTGGTCTGACAGCCTCGTGAGCATTGACCATTATCTTGTATTCGGCAGCTTTCTTTATCGCATAGAGATAGTGATTGTTAATCCATTGACTGTAGTGGTGCTCTCCTCTTGGCAGTATATTACCTACATACCCGCTCTTTACGGCATTGTAACCGTTTTCAACCATAAACTTATAAGCTGTATCAATATGTCTCTCATAGTTTCTCACCGAAGATGATGTTTCGTGGTGCATTATAAGTTTAACACCCTTAGAAGCAGCATATCTGTTAAGCTCCTTAACATCGAAGTCGGGGTATGGGGTTACAAAATCAAACACATAATCCTTAGAGTTACCGAACCAATCTTCCCATCCGACATTCCATCCCTCAACAAGAACCGCATCAAACCCATTCTCGGCAGCAAAGTCTATATACTCCTTAACATGAGCACTGTTCGCACGATGTCTGCCATTTGGCTTTGCCTTTGAGTAATCGGTCACACCAAGCTGAACACTCGGATAATCATCGGTATAAGCCCAGGAGCTTTTACCTGTTATCATCTCCCACCACACTCCAATATATTTAACAGGCTTAATCCAGGATACATCTTCTATCCTGCAAGGTTCGTTCAGATTTAGAGTCATATTGGAAGCCAGAATGTCACGAGCATCTCCGCTTACAATTATTGTTCTCCATGGCGATGTACATGGTGCC
>JAFIHK010000032.1 GCA_017848635.1 Bacteroidales bacterium
CAATATACAGAGCTTGTGATATTTACAGAAACAGAATCCAATATGATGAGATGACTGCAAATCCTCTTAAGGCTCTGGAAAAATCATCCTCAAACAATGTTGATTAATGTTTTTACCGACGGCTCTTCCAGGGGAAATCCGGGGCCAGGCGGTTTTGGAGTTATATTAAAGTCGGGCAAGCACTATAAAGAGATCTCTCACGGCTATAAGCTGACAACCAACAACAGAATGGAGCTTTTGGCAGTTATTGTTGCTCTTGAGACAGTTAAAAAGCCTGGTTGTGAGGTTGTTGTGCATACCGACTCCTCCTATGTTGTAAAAGCGATAAATGAGGGGTGGCTCATGAAATGGAGGGCCAGGAACTTTGCAAAAACAAAGAATCCCGACCTTTGGATGCGTCTGTTACCTCTTCTTTCCAGATTCAGGGTGAAGTTTGTATGGATTAAGGGACACGCAGGTCACCCGGAGAACGAGAGGTGCGATAAACTTGCAGTAGAGGCCTCTTTTACTCCAAATCCCGACGAAGATACGGGGTATAGTCCTGATTCCTCAACCACGGATCAAACCCTGCTTCCCTGATTGCCTGTTTGATCTCCTCCTCTCCTGAGCGGTAGGAGGCTCCGGCAGATGAGACGACATTCTCTTCGATCATTATTGACCCCATATCATCTGCACCACAGTGAAGGGCTACTTTTGCCAGCTCTCTGCCAATTGTAAGCCAGGAGACCTGAATATGCCTGATATTATCCAGAACGAGTCTGCTAATGGCTACCATCTTTAGGTTTTCAACAGGTGTGAGCGGTTCGATTTTATATATTTCGGCCAATCTGGTCCCTTTTACCTGCATAGGCCAACAGATGAATGCTCTGAATCCTGGCATGTTATCAGGTTTTTGGGATTGCAAATCTCTCAGTTTGATAAGGTGCTCCACTCTCTCCTCAACTGTTTCAATATGTCCGTATACCATTGTGGCGGTAGAACCGAATCCCATACTATGGGCCTCTTTCATAACAGATATCCATGCATCGGCTCCAGGTTTGGCGGGAGAGATGAGCTTTCTTACTCTGTCGTTTAATATTTCGGCTCCGGCACCGGGCAGAGAATCAAGTCCTGCATCTCTTAGTCGTTGAAGTGTCTCTCTGATGCTTAATTTGCTTATTCTTGCAATGTGCCATACTTCCGGCGGGCCGAGGGCGTTTAGCTTAAGCAGAGGATTAATTGCCTTTAGGCTCTTAAATAGATTTTCATAATATGCTATGTCAAAATTCGGATGAAGCCCGCCCTGGAGCAGAACCTGATCCCCCCCCAATGCAAACAGCTCATCAATCTTGATTTTATATTCATCCATCGAGGTCTCCCAGGCCTTCTCCTTTTCTGAAACCCTGCAGTGGAAATTACAAAACAGACATCCGCTTATACATACATTTGAATAATTTATATTTCGGTCGATCTGCCAGCTAACCCTCTTTTCGGGGTTATGCAAGAACCTGGATCTGTTAGCAAGTTCGAACAACTTAACAGGCGGGCACTCGTTGTACAACCAGAGAGCCTCCTCGGCGGAGAGGCTTATTCCGCCTGATATTCTGGCCTCTATTTCATCATATTTCATAATGCAAAAATAAAATCTATTTGTACATCTTCGAAATAAAATGGATATATTTGCGTCATTCAACGAACCAAAATGCAGTTCTTTAAAATGAATAATTTCTTTAAAAAGGAGAATCTGCGCTATGCCGTTATTGGCAGCGGAAGCTGGGCAACAGCACTTGTTAAGCTGGTCCTTAACAATCATAAACCGGTCAGATGGTTTGTACGTGACAATGAGTTGATCGATCATATTCAAAAGAGAGGACACAATCCTTACTATCTGCCGACAGTCGATTTTGAACCTTCGGAGCTTATAATGAGTTCGGATATAAATGAAGTTGTATCCGGGGCAGATGTGCTTATATTCTGTATTCCTTCGGCCTATTTTATGAATGAGGTAGACAAGCTCACTGTTGCTCTGGATGGCAAATTTGTTATTTCGGCAATAAAGGGTATTCTGGCCGATGACAACCTTACTATAGCAGAGTACTTTAAGATGAAACGGAGTGTTCCATTCGACAGAATAGGTGTTGTCAGCGGCCCTTCTCACGCTGAGGAGATAGCTATGGAGCGTCTTACGTATCTGACTCTTACAAGCAAACATATAGATGTAGCGAGAGCTATGTGTGACATATTCTCATGCAACTATGTAAAGACTGTTCCAGGAACGGATATTTACGGGGTAGAGTATGCCGCCGTCCTTAAGAACGTATATGCAGTAGCAGCTGGAATCTGCCACGGTCTGTCATATGGCGATAATTTTATGAGTGTGCTGATTACCAACTGCTTTAATGAGATGAGAGAGTTCCTTCATGCATCCCATCCCGACAAGAGCAGGATAACATCCACATCTGCCTACCTTGGAGATCTTCTTGTTACCTGTTATTCGCAATATAGCCGTAACAGAACATTCGGTAATATGATTGGTCGCGGAATAACTGTTCAATCGGCTCAGATTGAGATGAATATGGTTGCTGAAGGTTACTATGGCGCTAAAGCTATTTATGAGCTGAATCAAAAGTTTAAACTCAATATGCCCATAGCTGAGGCTGTATATAAAATTCTTCATGAACATAAGTATCCTGCGTATGTTATAAAACAACTTGCGGATACATTACAATAAAGATTACAGATATGGAGAGAACAGTTAATATTGATATTAAAGCCACTGCGGGATTTGTCAGCGATGCCGATCTTTCCCGGTACGAATCTCTTGCTTTTAAAGCACTCGATATACTTGAGGATGGCAGTGGAAGAGGCAGCGACTTCCTCGGATGGATGGATCTGCCTTCAAAAACAGATGAGAGTATCATTTCCAATATAGAATCAATTGTAAAGGATTGGAGAAGAGATATCAATCTGATCGTGGTTACCGGAATCGGGGGCTCCTATCTTGGGGCCAAGTCAGCTATTGATGCTCTTTCTCACTCGTTCAGAAATAATATTGGAAAAGATCTGCCTCAGATTGTATTTGCCGGTCAAAATCTTTCGGAGGAGTATCACGCCGAATTGCTGGATCTTATGAAGGAGCGCTCTGTGGCTTGTGTTGTGGTCTCTAAATCGGGAACAACAACGGAGCCTGCAGTTGCATTCAGAATTATAAAGAGTTATATTGAAGAGACTTATGGAAGGGCTGAAGCTGTAAGAAGAGTAGTTGCAGTGACCGATGAATCCAGAGGTGCATTGAAGGGATTGGCAGACAAGGAGGGGTATAGAACTTTTGTTATACCTGACAATGTAGGAGGTAGGTTCTCTGTACTAACACCTGTAGGTCTCCTTCCAATTGCTCTTGCTGGTTTCGATATAAGGGCATTAATTAATGGCGCTGCCGGGATGGAACAAATCTGCAGGGAGAGATCCTCAGAGAATCCGGCCATAAAATATGCCGCGATAAGAAATGCTCTCTACAGCAAGGGGAAAAAGATAGAGTTACTGGTTACATATAATCCTAAATTACAATATATTGCTGAGTGGTGGAAACAGCTTTTCGGAGAATCTGAAGGGAAGGAGGGTCTTGGCCTGTTCCCAGCCTCTGTAAACTTCACTGCCGACCTGCACTCAATGGGCCAGTATATCCAACAGGGTGAGAGGACCCTAATAGAGACAGTAGTAAGTGTAAAGAGGAGCAATCGCTCTCTTGAGATTCCGTTAGACGAAGAGAACTCCGACGGACTGAATTTTTTGGCAGGTAAGTCAATGGATGATTGTAATAAAATGGCTGAGCTGGGAACAAAGATAGCTCATTATGACGGAGGTGTCCCGAATATACTTATTGAGATACCTTCAATAAACGAATTTAATCTGGGGGCGCTGTACTATTTCTTCGAAAAGGCTTGCGGAGTAAGTGCCTATATACTTAATGTAAACCCGTTTGACCAACCTGGAGTTGAGGAGTATAAAGTAAATATGTTTGCGCTGTTAGGTAAACCGGGATTTGAGTCTAAAGCTAATGAATTGAAAGGGAGGTTTTAATCTCCCTTTTTTTTTCTAAATTAGCACTATGAAATTTCTTAAAAGTTTAGCGGAAACTTTTCATAATGAGCATGGAGATTCTCTCTCTTCCATCTGTTTTGTCTTTCCCAACAGGAGGGCAGCTCTATTCTTTAAAAAATATCTTGGAGAGCTCTCCGATAAACCGATTTTTGCCCCAAAAACATTGACAATTCAGGATCTCTTCTCTGAGTATACCAAACTTAAACAACCCGATAAAATCGAGTTGATATATAAATTATATCGTGTTTATGGAAAATACTCCGAGCCTGCCACCTCATTTGATGATTTTTACTACTGGGGGGAGGTTCTACTTAACGATTTCGACGATATAGATAAATATATGATCGATGCCGAAAAGCTTTTTACTAATGTTAAAGATTTAAGGCAGATAGATAATCTGTTTTCATATTTGTCGGAAAACCAGTTGAATGCAATAAGAACCTTTTGGGCAGGTGTATTGGGAGATCTGGAAGAGGGATCTGAAAATGAGGGTTCAAAGAGAGTAGAGAACAGAGATAAGTTTATTTCACTATGGGAGGTGCTCTGGCCTGTCTACCGGGATTTTAAAATTGCTCTGAATATGGAAGGGATTGGATATGAGGGTGCAATTCACAGAGCAGTTATAGAGGAGATGCAACAGAATAACGAATCTCCAACACTCCCCGATAATGCTGTAAAAATAGTCTTTGCAGGATTTAATGCTCTGAACGAATGTGAAAGAGCTCTGTTCAGAATTCTGAAAACAGGAGCAGATGCTGATTTTTACTGGGACTATACAGGTCCTATGGTAAAAGATCCGGTCAACAGAGCATCATCATTTATGGTAAGAAACAAATCGGAGTTTCCCTCAAAATATAAAATTAACATTGACGAGGATAATCTCGCTGTAATTGAGGTAGTTGGAGTGCCTTCTGGAAGTGCTCAGGCGGCAGTTGCAGGAGAGATAGCAGCCGAATTGTGTAAGAGCAGCCCCGATTTATCTTCAAATGCAATTGTATTGCCCGACGAGACTCTTCTGATGCCTCTTCTATACTCCATTCCACAGGAGATTCCGGAAATAAATGTTACGATGGGATTACCTTTGAGGGGCACCGCTGTAGCATCTTTAATGGAGGGTTTGGCCGATTTCCGTAATGGAGATTTTTATCACAAAAGAGTACTCAATATACTCAGGAACGGATTTATACAGGCTCTTGAACCAGAATCCTGCAGAGAGGCAATCAAGAGGATAACCGAAGGTAACCACATTTATGTTCCGGCTGAAATTCTGGAGGGTAACAGACTATTTGAACTTCTGTTTAAAAGGGGAGATAAATCAGATTCGAACCGACAAGACGATATTACGGATATTTGTGATTTTCTCTCAGATGTCGCAGCTTATCTTCTCGCATCGGAATCGGTCTCAAAAAGCGAAAAGGAGTTTCTTTATAACTATAATGCAGCACTTATAAGATTGAAAAATCTTGGAATACCAATGAAATTTCACACTTTCACCAGAGTTCTCAAGAGTGTAACATCGGGAATATCAGTGCCTTTCAGGGGAGAGCCACTTGCAGGGTTACAGGTAATGGGAATACTGGAAACTAGAGCTCTCGATTTTGACAATATTATTTTTTGTTCGATGAATGAGGGGGTCTATCCGGTGAGGAGCTCTCCTAACTCCTTCATTCCATATAACCTCAGAGCCGGTTTTGGATTGCCGGCGTATGAGTTTCAGGACTCAGTACTTGCTTACAACTTTTACAGAAGCATCTGCAGGGCTAAAAGAGTTTGGCTTATCTATGATACCAGAACAGAGGGATTCAGAAGCGGAGAGCCAAGCAGATATATTAATCAGTTAAAATACCAATATAGAAGGGAGCTGGAGGGATTTACACTAAGAGAGTCAATTCGGACATATTCCGTCTCTTCGGTAGAGCGGGAGGCGATTGTCGTGGAGAAGAGCGGAGAGGTAATGGAGAAACTACTGACAAAATATTTTTCCGGAGGTAAGGACTCATTTTCGGCTACCTCTCTCAACACATACATTGATTGCCCGCTCAGTTTCTATTTTAAATATATAAAAGAGTTGAAAGAGGAGGATGAGGTTGAGGAGAGTATGGAGGCCGGTACATTCGGTACAATTTTTCATGAATCTGTTAACAGAATATATGAACAATTCAGGGGGCGTGAAGTTGATAGTCAGGCTCTAAATACATTGTCACAAAGTTTTGATATTGAGCAGATAGCCTCTACTGTTTTCAAGGAGGTAATTAAGGGCGGTGAGATAAAGGGCTACAACAGAATAGTACTTGAGCTCATTATTAAATATCTTCGTGAGGTTCTTAAGTTTGATGCGGTAAGAGCTCCATTCGTATACCAGTTCGCAGAGGATTCATTCCGGCACGGTTTTAAAACTTCCGGCGGACTCGATTTTAAGATCTATGCAAAAATTGACAGAATAGATATTATCGAAGGAGGGAGCAGAAATCTTATAATAGACTATAAAACAGGGAAGGGGGG
>JAFIHK010000005.1 GCA_017848635.1 Bacteroidales bacterium
GTATTTTCCTTTATGCATGTGCCATTCTACGTTAGTCTGGCAAAGATAAATTCAAATCGGTTGACTCGTAAGACCTCTGTAATTACCTAACTTTCAATATTTTCAAAGAACTTTTATGATTTTTTACCGGACACTAATGAGATAACTTTTAAATTTTGCCTTGAGAGCTGCTCTGCGAAGAAACATATCTCTATAGCGGGACATATATTTAAGTACTTCAGATGCATTGACTCCCGCCTCTTTTGCGTACTCGGCAGCTACAACTCCGAAAAGTTCCACCGGCAGATTCATTCTTCTCATATTAAACAGACCCTTTTTGTAGGAGTATTTACCGAATTTCATTCTGTTTGAATCTATCATTGAAAAGGAGCATCCTGAATCGGTTATCTTAAAAAGAGTGTTGCTTACATTAAAATCACCGTGATAGATGCCCTCTTTATGTTGATTATGGGCAAAACGTGCAAAATCTCTTAAATATGGGATGATATCGCATAAAGGTCTCGCAAATAGCTCTTTAATCGGAGCATAGTCGGTATATTCGCATATATAGTAGCTCCTCTTAAGAAGTAGCCCATTGTAGCAGTTTATAAACGCGATAGGATTGGGACTTTTAATGCCTCTCTCTATCATTGCAAGGGAGTTATAATATGCTCTCTCCGCCTTTGACCTGCGCAGATAAGTGTAGGCGAACCTATTGATTAAATTTATTCTTTTGAAATACTTGACAACAATCTTTCTTTCGGGAGTATCGATAACCGATACGATATTTCTGGCAGAGTATATTACCTGTCCAATATCCGAATGGCTTTCCAGGATATCCGAAATAAGCCTCTCCAGATGTGAGAAGTTCTGACTAATTACAACTTTACTTTTCATAAAAGAGTTCAGGCGGCAAATATACTCAATATTTAGTTAAGGTTCTTTATTGGAATCCTAACTTCAACTTTAGTCCCCACACCCTCTTCGCTATGAATATTCAGCTCTCCATCGTAAAGATCAGTGATCCTCTTTGAGATAGTCAACCCCAGCCCAAGACCCTGCTGCTCATTGAAAAAACGATTGAACTGCATATATGCTCCGACCTTTTTGAGATCGGTCTGAGAAATTCCTATTCCGCTGTCGGATATTGTTAAATAGAAAAACTCACTATCCGATTTGCAGGAGAGCTTTACAATTGTACCTTTTGCAGAAAATTTGAAGGCGTTGTCCGTGATCTCCTCTACAATTTTTCCCAGCTCAAGGGAACCCATAAAGGCTTCCGACGGTACAACATCAAACTCCACATCACTCTCTCTGTTATATTTAGATGCGGTTCTTAGAATTATATCCATACAGATAACATCTGCATCTTTAATGAGTATGGCTTGAGAAAAGCCATCCTTTTTAAGTTCAAGCTGTACATAGAGCAGATAGTTCTGGAACAGCCTGTTGAGCCTCATTCCGCTATCATATATGATTTTGCCGTAATCGGTTATCTGTTGTAATGTTATGGAGTTGTCAGCCTCCATTAGAAGTTGTCCGAACCCGATAATACCATTTAATGGTGTCTTCAATTCACGTGGAAGATGGTGTATGAGATTTGACCGGAGCTCATCCATTGCCTGCACCGATTTTTCTTTAAAAGCTTCTGAGGCTTTAAGTCGTGCTTCCACTGCTTTTAATAGTTCATCTCTATCGAAGGGTTTGACAACGTAATCATCTGCCCCGAGTTCCATTCCGGAACGAATATTCTCTCTCTCGGCAAGTGCAGTGAGAAAAATTACCGGAATAAGCTTTGTGCTATCGCTCTTTCTAAGTTCGGAGAGTACCGCAAATCCATCCATCTCGGGCATCATTATGTCGCTAAGTATGAGATCGGGCAGCTCTTCTACTGCTTTTGTGTATCCCTCTGCTCCGTGGATTGCCTCTGTTACACTATATCCTTCAAAAGAAAGTATATCGGAAATCTCTCTACGCAAAGATTTCTCATCTTCAATTACCAGTATTTTTTTGCTCATAACCGTTAATATGTTGATATTTTGGAAGAGTGATCTCGAATTCGCTTCCGCTACCGATTTTGCTTTTAACATTAATTTCTCCTCCATGGAGCTTTACAGACTCCTTGACAATGCTTAATCCAAGTCCGTTCCCCTCTATTTGACTAACCTCTTTAGACCTGAAAAAAGGTTCGAACAGATGAGTAAGATCCTCTTCATCAATACCTATGCCATTATCTTTGACCACAATTTTTATTGTATTTGATCTGACTGAGAGGGTTACAGAGATTTTTGGTTCAGGTTGAGAATATTTTACCGCATTCGAAATAATATTTTGAAACACCTGCTTTAAAAGTAGTTTGTCAAAATAAAAATATAGGGTATCGTACAGCGTGTTTAAAACTATTTTATTAACCAATCCTGGATCATCATTAAATTCTCTCAGTGCAGATTTTATAAGGTCAATAATATCTTCGCTTTTAGGATTAAATGAGAGCCTTCCCTCCTGGATTTTTGAGAC
Organism: Bacteroidales bacterium; assembly: GCA_017848635.1. GTDB lineage: Bacteria > Bacteroidota > Bacteroidia > Bacteroidales > UBA932 > JAFIHK01. The sequence continues at coordinate 2,497 of JAFIHK010000005.1, forward strand.
CTGTAGTACATTTGAGACCACGCCGGAGAGATGCTTAACCTGATCTTTTATGTTGTTAAGTCTTTGAATAATCTGCTGCTCATCCATCTTCTTCCAGTAGTTTAACATAGTCTCACATGATAGAAGTACAGAGGCAAGCGGAGTCCTGAATTCATGAGAGGCCATTGATACAAAGCGAGACTTCATATCTCCAAGCTCCTTCTCCTTTAGAATACTATCCTGAAGAGATTGCTCAAAGATCATACGTTCGGTTATATCTCTCGCAGCAGCATATATAATAGAGCCAACAGCAACAGAATGCCACTCAATGATTCTGTACTCTCCGGTTTTTGTTCTATATCTATTATTAAATCCTATAATAGTCTCATTTTTTGCCAGTTTAGAGGTGGCTTGTACCGTCGACTCGATGTCGTCCGGGTGGACAAGCTCTAAAAATGGTTTTCCCTCCAGTTCAGAAACAGAGAATCCTAAAATACTCTCCCAGGCCTTGTTTACCTTAATGAGCTTTGTCGTACTGAGTTCCGATATACAGAGCATATCCAGGGCAACAGAGAAAAAAGTCTCAAGCACACGAGTTCTCTCTGACACCTTTTGTTCAAGATTCTGATTGAGATCGAGAATCTCCTGCTCACTCCGTTTTCTGGTTGTGATATCCTCCTTAAGTGCCAGATAGTTAATTAGCATCCCTGTTTCGTCAAAAATCGGATTTATTGAGATCTTCTCATAGTACTCCTCTCCGTTTTTTCTTCTGTTAATCCACTCACCATTCCACTGTTTTCCTGCAGAGATGGTCTCCCACATATTTTTATAAACTGTGTTCGGCGTTTTTCCCGATTTAAGGATTCTCGGATTTTTTCCAAGAACTTCATCTGCACTATACCCCGTTATATTTGTAAATGCCGGACTTACATAGGTAATCGTTCCATTAAGGTCGGTAACGATAATAGAGACCGGGCTCTGTTCGATTGCAAGGGTTAATTTTCTAACTTCAGCTTCCGATTTCTTAAGTTTTGTAATTTCAATTACTGAGGCAGACATAAACATAGGTACCCCCCTGTCGTTTACAATCAGTTGAGCGCTCATTATCGTAGGAAACACAGATCCATCTTTTCGTTTGTGCCACACCTCCTCCGCTGTAAAACCTCTTTCGCTTTTTAATTGATCAAGCAATCTATAGACTCTGTTGTACTGATCCTTACTGTGGAGCTCTATAAGGTTCATAGATTTAGTCTCTTCAAGAGAGTATCCATGCATCGAACAGAAAGTCTTATTTGCATATATCAGATTCCCCTCGAGATCGGTAATTGCTGCTCCGTAGTTTGATTGGTCGGCGATAGTTCTGAATTTCTTAAGCTCGTTTTCGGCCTCTCTCTCTGCAGTAATATCCTGTATGTTTATTAACAGAGCATCTGATCCTCCGTAAATAATCTTGTTTATTCGGATGTGTGATAAAAATTGAGTCCCGTTTGCCCTTGAATGAATCCACTCAAAATTTTTGTGCCCCTTTTTATATGCATCCCCAATATAATCTTCGGCTAATACCGACGAAGGAACACCCTCCTCCTGAAATTCCGGAGAGATATCTGCCGGACTCTTTCCAATTATCTCCTCTTTACATAATCCGAAGAGTTTTTCGGCTGCCCGGTTGCACTCAACGACAAGGTCCCCTTTTAAGATGAGATAAGCAAATGGAGTATCGTAAAAAAGATTTCTGTAGTTCTCCTTGTTTATGAATAGTTCAATTTCGGTTTTATGTCTCTTTTTAACATTTACAATCATCTTAGCAAAGACTGTAAGGAGCATTATCTCCTCATTTGTGAAACTATGATGTTCCATCACAGAGTCAATCCCTGCAAAGCCAATGCAATCCTTCTCATCCATCAAAGGGACGGTAAGAAGACTTTTTATGCCTTGGGGTTCAAGTATTTTACGGATATTATTGCCTTTTTCAAGAGCATATACATCCGGTATATACATAACATCCCCCTTTATATGAGTATTCACCCATTCGGGGATATCTTCAAGTGGTACATTCTGCAGATTTTCAATCTCCGGAGATACACCTTTTGAGCACCATTCGTGCGAGTTACTACAGGTTAAATTTTCAAAATTGTAATCGAACAGATATATTCTGTCTGCTCCGATAAACTCTCCAAGCTCCTTTAATGAGTTATTTACAGCAAAATCATAATCCTTTATCGGCAGATTTATATATGTATTTGAGATGTTCATCAGCAGCTCCTGAAGCCTGGTCTGGAAATACAGTTTACTTTCAACATCCTTTCTGGCAGATATATCTCTTATTATAAATATCATATGCATAGGAGATCCGTCTCTGTCCCGGATAATCTCTCCATTTATTTCGGTGTATACATATGAACCGTCATTTTTTATTACCTTATACTCTCCGGCACCTCTCAAATGTCCGAAGAGCATATGACTGATATTAGATTTGGCCAGCTCTCTGCTTGATGGATCAAGAAATTCCAGATAGTTCTTTCCAATAAGCTCTTCATCGCTCTCTTTATCAATCATCTTTAGAGCATTTTTTGAAACATATTCAATAACTCCCGATAGATCCGTGATTAGGATCATATCCGGAGATGCCTCCAGAAATGATTTATATAACTGTCCGCTCTCCTCCAGTTCCTGAAGAACAGAGTCACTGTCACTAACCATCTCTATTACACCGGAATATCCCTTTTTATTACTTCCTACAATGAAAGGATATATGCTGAATTTTATCCTTTTTAAGGAGCCGTCATGACACTTTATTTTTAAATGGGATGAGAATCTCTTTCCATTTATCTGCCTCATCCTCCCATCAGTAAAGGATACATAGTCCTTTTCGGAGATAAAATCGAGGAGCGATCTTCCAATATAATGATCAGGGCCAAAGCCGGTTATGTTCTTAATACCGGTTGAGATAAAAAGAATAGTATCGAGATCGTCAGCTTCGAAGATTACTTCGTGGATGGACTCGAGCAATGAATAGAGCTTCCTGGAGAATATCAGATCCTCTTTGTCCGGAATATCCATTTGGAGTGTATGTTAGAAGTGTTAAATTGAGTGCTAAAATAGTAAATTTTAATAAATTTCAATGCTGATGTAAAATATTTATGCACCATGGTAAAAAATTTTACACAGCTCAATTTTTAAAAAGGTATTGACATTTACAGTAAAAGCATTTACTTTTGTCGGAAATACTAAATTTTCAGATTATGAATAAAACAATGTTAAAGGGAATCTTTTTGTCTGCTGCTGTTATGCTTTCAGCTACAGTATACTCTCAGACAAAATCGCCTTTTATTTACGAATCAGGCAATACAACCATCAAACTGGGTGGGTTTATCAGAACCGTAGCACTTTATGACTTTAAAGGATCGGTACAGAACAACGATTTTGTTAATTCTACAATTTCAATTCCATCAAACTGGGAATACCAGAAAAGAACAAGCTATGATGCATCTGCATCAAGACTGGGATTAAAGATCACTCAGAATATCGAAAAATTTGGGCCACTTGATATCTATTTTGAGATGGATTTCAGAGGGGCAAATGATGTACTGAGGTTGCGTCAGGCTTATGTGGCTTTTTCGGGATTTACACTGGGGCAGACCTGGAGTTTTTGGTACGATGCGGCATCAATGCCTGCAATGATTGATATTCAGGGTGTCAACTCAAGAACATTTTTAAGAACTCCGCTATTGGGCTATACTGCAAAGATCGGGAAGGATCTTACATTCGGAGTATCATTTGAAATTCCAAAGGCAAAAATTACCACAGCAACAGGATACAAATCGGTGAACCAGACAACTCCTGATATACCTTTCTTCCTTCAATATAAAGGTAAATCGGGTCACATTAAAGCTGCCGGTATTTTCAGAACCATTACCTATGGAGTAACCTCCGATGAGGAGCTTAAGAGCGCCTCGGCATTTGGTGCCCAGCTAAGCGGTTCGCTTAAGGTGGTGAAAAATTTTACGCTCTACTCAAATGGAATTTACGGAAAAGGAGTTGCAAGATATATTAACGACCTGGGGGCATTAAACCTGGATTTGGTTCCAAATCAGGACAACGGCGGTATGCAGGTAATTCCAATGTGGGGTGTGTCGCTCGGATTGAAGGCAGATCTTTCACAAAAGATTTATTGTACATCAACATATTCCGTTGCAGGAATCAATAGCGATTATAACTACTATTCTGCAAATGAGTATCTTAAAGGCGATTACTTTTCGGCCACTATGTTCTGGAATGTTGCAAAGAATCTCTCGGTGGCAGGTGAGTATCTGCACGGAAAAAGGGTTAATATGAACCACGCATCGGCTGAGGCAAATAGATTGCAGATGATGGTAATGTATACTTTCTAATCTCCGTCGGCAGGCTCGATGGGATCTTCGGAAGATATGTTTTTATAATACTCTTCTACAATCAGTTTGGCAATCTGTTCATCCTTCTCCATTATCAGGACTTTACAATTTGCCGACTTAACGGGGTCCAGAAGAAATGTCCCCAAAGAGGAGTCTCTGACATATGATTCAATACCGGCATCGGTAAGCAGAGATTGAACCATTCTTGTTTCCCAGATGGTACCGGTGAAAATGTCAATACTTTTACTTTTGTCTATCTCATCCATAGCATTGAATTTTACGCAAAGTAACAAAAAAGGGGCAAACTATTTGCTCCTTTTCTCTTTTTTATCCTCTCTCCTTAATATTATTTAGGGAGCTCTCGTTTAAAATGAGCACCCTTTTACCCTCAAGTTTAATAAGGCTGCTGCTCTCCATACTCTTTAGCTCTCTGACGCAGTTCTCTTCTGATATCCCGCAAAATGAGGCTATATCTCGTCTTGTGAGAGTTCCGTTCAACTCCGGGTAGGATTTGTATATATCGTTGAGATATAGAAGAGCTCCGGCCAGCTTTCCGCTGATCTGCCTGAATGTAAGTGCCGAAACTGTTCCAAAGAGAGAGCTGTTCTGTTTGCAATACCTTCTTGTAATATTGTAGCCGAAACCTCCGTTCTTTTTTATGAGCCCGGCAATTGACTCTTTTTCTATAAGGAATGCCTGACAGTCGCTAAGGGCTACAGTCGTATAGTCATATTTAACTTTGTCAAAAACTGAGGATAGACCGATAAATTCACCCGGAGTAACTATCTTGAGATTGAACTTCTTGTTGTTCTCTCCTTCGAGCTGCTCAACAGCGAACCCTTTGACAAGGAATAGCAGATATGAGGAGAATGCGCCCTGTTTGGTCAGATTCTCCCCCTTTTTAAATGCGATCTGCGTTTTACCCGACCGGATTATCTCAATTTCGTCGCGCTCAAGGTAGTTGAAGCATGGCAGATCGATATCGCAGATATACTCTTTATCGTCCTGGGGAACTCTTTTCATTTTTGGTTGATATAAATCAATTTATGAGTTGATATTCTTCTTCTGTATTCTATTTCGAGAGGGGGGCAGACCCTCTAACTTTGCATCATAAAACAAATACTAAAATAATAAATTATGCTTTACACAAATCTTAAACACATCGAAAGTGCTCAGGAGCACTCAAAAATAATTAACGAGAATGAAAATGTTATGGTTATATGCGGCAGAATGGGACCTATGTGTATTCCTGTTTACGGCATAGCCGAAGAGCTTGAGGAGGAGTACAAACATGTTAAATTCTGTGATATGGAGTTTGATAACCCGGAGTCGTATGTAATCAGGAACCTGCCCGAAGTTCGCAATTTTATGGGAATACCTTTTACAATTTATTATAAGAATGGAAAGGTCGTTAAGGCAACTTCAAGTATTCAGACAATGGCTCAGGTGAGAGCCATCCTCGATTCGGAATTTTCAAAATAGCGCGCAATGTCAGACAATAATAGCAACAACAACCATTTTGACGTCATTGTGCTCGGAGGTGGCCCTGCCGGCCTTACGGCAGGGATCTATCTCTCAAGAGCCAGGCTCTCCACCCTTATTTTAAATGAGGGAACTGCCGGCGGGCAGATGGTATTGACTCACGAAATAGCGAACTACCCGGGAGTGGAGAGTATCAGCGGATATCAGCTCTCGTCGGTTATGAGAAAGCAGGCGCAGAGTTTCGGAGCAATAATCAGGAGTAATGTAGTAGTTGAGCAGATGGATCTTTCATCAAAAGTCAAAAGCTTTACACTTGCAGATGGCAAAAGATATACTTCCGATGCAGTTATCCTTGCAACAGGCGGCCGATCAAGAACTCTTGGCGTACCTGGAGAGGATCGTTTGAAGGGGCAGGGGGTATCCTATTGTGCAACTTGTGACGGAGATTTCTTCACAGGAAAAGAGATCGTTGTAGTTGGAGGGGGAAACTCTGCACTTGAGGAGGCAGTATCGTTGACCAAGTATGCTGACAAAGTGACAATTGTGCATCAATTTGATCATTTTCAAGCTTTTGAGCACGCTGTTAAGGAGGCGAAGGAGAATTCTAAAATCTCCTTCGTTATGGAGTCAACCATCACATCTTTCAACGGTGACTCTTCGCTTGATAGTGTGGATATAAAAAACCTTAAAACCGGGGAGGTTCGCAACTTCAAAACCGATGGGATCTTTATCTTCATAGGTTATGTCCCGAATACGGAGTCTTTAAAGGGGATGGTTGATCTTAACGAGAGGGGAGAGATAAAGGTTACCGCCGATATGGAGACAAGCATTCCCGGTGTTTTTGCAGCAGGTGATTGTATTGCCAAGAGATACCGTCAGGTGACAACATCGGTGGGAGAGGGGACAATTGCTGCGCTTGCTGCATCGGCATATTTAAAAGGGTAGAGCATCAGATAGCAGACACATTAACCGGGTTGTGTTATGCGCTGATTAAAGCAGGGGGCTGAGGAGTCGGGCCAACGACTCTTTGACCCTCTTTACTTTACTTCTCCTTGACCACTTTGAGTATTCGAGTGGCTTGCATCTTCCGATATCCTCTCTGAACCTCCTGTCGATAATATCTGCGCAACCACTGTCATACAGTATCGAGGTGATCTCAAAGTTGTGGTCGAAACTGCGGTTATCCAGGTTAGCCGATCCGATGATACAGAAGTCGCCGTCTATACTTATCACCTTGGAGTGGTTAAAACCATTTTTGAACAGATATATCTCAACACCAGCTTCAAGCAGCTCTTCGGCATATGAAATCGTGCACCAATATGTAATTGTGGAGTCCGATTTTGATGGTAGCATTAATGCAACTCTTACTCCACCCAGCGCTGCAACCTTTATTGCATTCAATATAGTCTCATTTGGGGTAAAGTATGGAGTGACGATAAAGATATGTTTGCGGGCATTCATTATTGCCGCCAGGTAGCACTGCATAATACTTGACCAGTCGCTGTCCGGCCCCGATGTTAGAATCTGTGAATAGACAATCTTCCCCTCCGGATGGACATTCTGTGTCTCTTTTGATGGGTCCGGAAAATATTTTATCCGCTTTTTGTTGAATTGGCGGTTCTTTATGAAATACCTGTCGAGCAGAAAACTTGACTGTAAAGAGAGTACAGATTCCCCTACAATCCTTACGTGTGTATCTCTCCATTCGCCGAAGGCACCTCCGCTGTAGTACCTGTCTGCAATATTTACTCCGCCGAGGAATCCCACACGTCCGTCTACAACCAGAATCTTACGGTGGTTACGGTAATTTACCTTGGAGGTGGGGGTTAAGAAGTGTACGGGAGCAAAATTCAAAACCTCAATCCCGGCAGATGTAAGGTTATTGGTAAACTCCTTCGGCAGCGACCAGCATCCCACATCGTCGTAAATGACTCTTACCTCTACTCCCGCCTTTGCTTTTCTTATAAGTTCATCTTTGAAGAGATTGCCAATGGTGTCGTTCTCAATAATATAGGATTGAAGATGTATATGCCTTTTAGCCTTTTTGATCGATTCCAGCATACTATCCAGCGCCTCTTTACCTGAAAAATATATCTGCACATCGCTGTTTGATCCTATAATACTCTGATTTCCTCTTAAATTCAATATTATCAGTTTCCTGAAGAGATTCAGCGGTGAGCCGCTCTGCTCAAGATCTTTCTCGATCAAATCAAGTTGAGCCTCGCTCAATCTCTTTCTGACCTTAACATCGACTACCCCTTTTCTATTGTATATCTTTATTTTTCTGAAGTTCTGTCCAAGAAATGCATAGAGAAAGAGACCGAGATAGGGGAGAGCAAAGATCACAATAACCCATGATAGTGATTTTACGGGATCGAGCTTTCTGTATATAATATTTGCAGATGCATATATTGCGAGCAATAGATACACCAGGTAGAAGAAAAGTGACGAAATTTCCCAGAACGACATTTCTATTTTTTGTATGCTGTATACAGTGCTGCTATCCCTCCCGAAAGCGATCGGAATCTGCATTCATCAAAACCTGCATCTCTCATCTCTTTGCAGAAACTCTCATACTTTGGGAAGCTCTCAATTGAGTCGGTGAGGTATCGGTAGGCATATTTATCTCCCGAAACCAATCGCCCGACCAAAGGTACAAAATGCTTTAAATAAAAACCATAGAGTGCCTTCCAAAAGGTGTTCGTAGGTGAGGCAAATTCAAGAATTGCCAGAGATCCACCAGGCTTAAGAACTCTTAAGATTTCGGAAAGGGCCTCTGCTCTCTTTTCGAAATTTCTGATACCGAACGAGATTGTCACAGCATCAAAGCTCTCATTGTCAAAGGGAAGATCATCTGCCGATGCCAAAATGAAGCTTGGTTTCTCCCCCCTTTTTGTGCTGCCCTCTCTGCCGACTCCGCCCTCTCCGTCGAATCTCTTTTCGGCCTTTTTCCCGGCAACACTCAGCATATTTGCAGATATATCTGCCCCGATAGTAGCTACACCCCTCTTTCCGAAAATAAGAGTCAGATCGCCGGTACCGCAGGCTATATCGAGAATTGATGATGGTTTGCCGGCGAGAATGAACTTCACGAGTTTTGCTCTCCAAAGTGTATCTATGCCGAAAGAGAGCATCAGATTGAGGAGGTCATACCTCTCTGCAATTCCGTTGAACATGGAGGCTATAACCTCCCTCTCTTTTTTGAGCTCCTTTTTCATTACTCTTTGAAATCTGAGATGTAACCGAATGAGAGTTCATCCATTCTAAGTTCGCCTCTGGTAACGTGACCCAAGAGGGTGATCTCCATTCCGTTATTGTATATGTAGTCTACAAATTTCTCCTCGTTTTCGCCGTCAACCGTGATCAGGAACGAACCGTTATCGGGGTTGAATAGAAACTCTTTCTCTTCAATTTCGGAGTCGGAGGTGATATCGAATCCCAGTTCGTTAACCGAACAGTTCGCTATAAGTGAAAGAAATAACCCTTTGCCATTGATAGCAGAAGCGCTCTTTACCAGCCCATTCTCAATTGCGTCATTAAGGATCTCTACATGTGAGCTGTTATCGGACTCCCCCCCCTTATAGTCTCCGAGCAGATATATAGTATCTCCCTTTTTGTCGAAATAGGGTTTGGTATTGGCAGATAACCCACACCTTTCACTATTTCCCGGAGATTGTGAATATTCAGAAATCTCCTTGAGAAGGGATTCGTTATACATAAGTTTATCAGAGATTTCAACCACATTGTTGTTCTCGGCAATTATTGCCATCAGCTCATCTTTCATCACGCTATCTTTTTTGATTATGGCACAAAGTTACCAATTTTTAAGAAAAATTTTTCAGGTTTCAGAAAAGGTTATATATTTGCACTCCCCGCCCAGATGGTGAAATTGGTAGACACGCCAGCTTGAGGGGCTGGTGCCGGTTTCGGTGTGCAAGTTCGAGTCTTGTTCTGGGCACAAAGGCATAAAACCACGCTAAGCATAAAACCATGCGATAGCGTGGTTTTTTTATTTTACGACTCCCTCAAGCTCGCTTGAAGGGGAGTCGTAAAATAAAAAAACCCTGAGATAAAAAGCGCGCCCGCGCATTTTTATCTCAGGGTTTTATGCATTTGTTAGCCACCCCGTGGGAGAGCCCAAGAACGCGCAGGCGGAGAGCCCCAAGGTTCGCAGCCGAGCACAATCTTGTTCTGGGCACCGGTGTTTTCATATTGTAAATATTAATTTTGATTTTGTGTCGATCAGGGAGGATGTTCATTTCTACTCCAACTTATGAGCTATGCGAATACCGATTATTTAATCTGGAGAGCAATGGAAGATAACAATCTCTTAACGGAAGTAAACACAGGGTTAGTGATTCGAATGGAGTGGAACTAGTGAAGCGGAGGGAGAATGATTGACACAATGCTTGAATTTTGTGTGTGTTACGAAGACGATACTAATTATTTTTTATTAAATTTACCCTGTGGTCTGAATTTGCGGTAGTATTATAGTTTTGTATGAAGCAGCAGAATGATTATGCACTCCTAATGAATGAGTATTATAAGAAAGGAATTGAGTTGACAAGGTAATAAATCGAAGTCAATAACCTGGAAGTTTATTGATTTCAATATGAAAACTTGTTTTTACTGATTATTTAGGATTATTCGCTAACTTTGGAATTCCAAATTAATTCATTTTAGGAATATTAGCATCTATGATAAGGGAAGCACAAATAGAAGAATTGTTTATAAAAAAGTTACAAGAACTAAAATATACATATCGCAATGATATTCGTGATAAGAATTCTCTTGAGAGTAATTTCCGAGAGAAATTTGAGACTCTGAATAGAGTGAGATTGACAGAGAGTGAATTTGAGCGCTTAAAAGCGGAAATTATAACTCATGATGTATTTGCAGCTTCAAA
>JAFIHK010000033.1 GCA_017848635.1 Bacteroidales bacterium
GCGATTCTTTTTGGTTGTTTGGCGTTAGAACCAATAACCATAAGCCCTCGGGCAAGAATCGCCTATTCCTTTTTCCGGTAGAGGCACTACATACAGCTTGAATCTGCTCACGGTTTCGCTCGATAAAACCGATAGCCTCCTCAGCAGATGAGTATCTTATAAGATTCACACAGCCTACAGGCGGAGGTGTTTTTCCAAAATCGCCCAACAGAATAAATCCAAAATCTACAATCTCCCTACCTTCTATCAGAGATATAGCCCTCATTTGATTGTAGGATGCCATCCAGGCTTCATTTGCAGTTATCTCTCCCCTCCATTTTTCAAATGCCTGTGCCAGGCGAATTGTGTTATATCCATTGGGGAGGAGCAGCTGGGTAACGCTTCTGCAACCCAACCCGAAATAGAGGAATATATCGTCGGATATCGAACTCAACTCATCATCAGTCTCATTGCCTTGGATAGTAGCTACACTCCACCTGCTACCCCTTGCAAGTACTGGAACACCATTGTATAGTAAATTCAGGGCTCTTACCGTTGTATCGGATCCGGCAGCGATAATACAATCTATCTGCGCGGGATCGATCGATTGTTTAAAAGAGAGTCTGCTGCGCCAGAAGGGATTTATCTCATAAAGAGTAGAGACAACCATTTCAGGCAGATAGATATCTCTTGATGAAGCTTTTATAACAGCTTTAAAACCACAAGCCAGAACGCACAGCAGGTCATGAAACCCTACCAGAGGTATATTTCCAGCCATAATTAAGCCGACACTCTTCTCAGACAATGTGGGTGAAACAGAAAATTCACCAACCCATTTTATCAGATTACTTTCATCCAAAAAGCGGTCGCAAATGGCTCTGAGAGCCCTTTTCTGCATCTGAGGCGTAAAAAAGGGGTTATTTGCATACGATTTGTTAAGCATCAGTTTATCTGCGGAAATAGTTTCATCTTCCAACAGAATGTCATTCAGATGCTTCCCGAGTGTTACAAAATCGTGGATAAAAAGTTCTCCGTACATTTTGCAAAGTTAGCAATTTGGGGTAATTTTACCAACCGGAAATGAGTGGCAATGAAAGCAGAAATGGCCTCCGACACCTATAAATCAATTAAGAGAGAGTCCACAGGCATATACAGAGAGAGCGGAAGCAGATTTCTGGCATACGCTTATCCGGTATCCAGGCAGGAGGAGATTAAGCCGATTATTGCGGCATTAAAGAGGGAGCATTTCGGTGCCAGACATCACTGCTATGCCTTCAGGCTGGGACTGAAGGGGGAGCCGTGGAGAGCCAACGACGACGGAGAGCCTTCCTCCACAGCCGGCAAGCCCATATTCGGGCAGATTCTTTCCAATGAACTGAGTGACATATTGATTGTGGTAGTGCGATACTTCGGAGGTGTAAAACTCGGAGTTCCGGGGCTGATAAGGGCATACAAAAGCGCAGCTGCCGATGCAATAGCAAATGCCGAAACAGTCACCAAAAGGGCTATGGTCAACCTCAGCGTATCATTCGAATTTGAACAGTTAAACAGCGTAATGAAGCTTATTAAGGACTACAGCGCCACAATTAATGAACAACATTACGATAATATTTGCAAAATAACTTTTTCGGTTCCGTTAAACGATTCTACTCCTTTAACAGACGCCCTTAAAAAACTCAATATTTCCGTTTATGCCTAAAAGTTTAATTTCCATTCACGATTTTTCAAAGGATGAGATGCTGCACATACTGGATATGGCAGCAAAATTCGAGGCAAATCCCTTTCAGACAATACTGAAGGGAAAGGTTGTCGCCTGCATCTTTTTTGAACCCTCAACACGGACCAGACTGAGCTTCGAGACAGCCGCCAATAGGCTTGGAGCCAGAATAATAGGGTTCTCCGATGCCGACAATACCAGTGTCAGCAAAGGGGAGACACTTAAGGACACTATCAAAATGGTCTCTAACTATGCCGACCTTATTATTATGAGGCATCCTCTTGAGGGTAGCGCAAGATACGCTTCGGAGGTTTCGGGAGTGCCGGTAATAAATGCCGGAGACGGTGCCAATCAGCACCCTTCTCAGACTCTTCTCGACCTTTACTCTATCTTCAAGACACAAGGGAGACTCAGCGATCTGAGTATAAATATGGTCGGAGATCTTAAATATGGAAGAACTGTCCACTCACTACTTCAGGCAATGAGCCACTTCTCCCCTCTCTTCACCTTTACTGCTCCCGATGAGCTGATGATGCCGCAGGAGTACAAAAAGTATCTGCTCTCCAAAGGAATTTCATACAGAGAGACTAAAGAGCTGACTGAATATTTGAATGATACCGATATCTTATATATGACAAGGGTACAGCAGGAGCGATTCCTGGATCCGATTGAGTATGAGAGGGTCAAGAATGTATATAGCCTTAACGCCTCAATGCTTGATGGTTGCAGATCCAATATGAGAATACTTCACCCTCTTCCGCGTGTGAACGAGATATCCACCGATGTGGATTCAAGCGAACATGCATACTACTTTGAACAGGCCCGCAACGGTGTTTTTACGAGAATGGCAATTATAGCATATCTGCTCGGAAAAGAAATTTAATAATGGTACAATGGAAAAACATTTAAAAGTAAGCGCAATAAAGAACGGAACAGTACTTGACCACATACCGGCTGAGCAGCTGTTTAATGTAATAGACATTTTAAGGTTATATACCATAGACAAGCAGGTGACCTTCGGTACCAATCTGGAGAGCAAGCTGTTGGGCAAAAAGGCTATTATAAAAATTTCCGATAAATGGTTCAAAGATGACGAAATCAACAAAATAGCCCTTATTGCTCCTCAGGCGAAGATTAATATCATAAAGGACTTCGAAGTTGTTGAGAAAAAAGTTATTACAATTCCCGAAACTATCAGAGGGATTGTCAAATGCATGAATCCTATGTGTGTGACTAACCACCAACCTGTCACAACAATTTTCACAACAATTGCGGTAGAGCCTGAAATTCAGCTTCTTTGCCATTATTGTGAAAAAATTACCGACAACAAAAACTTAAAAATCATAAGCAATTATTAAAAATTTGTTTAACTTTGTTATCAGATAACAAATAAAGCATTCTAATCTATAATTAAAATGAAAACAGCTCACAATTTTAACGCGGGTCCGTGCATATTGCCGAAGGCCGCAACTGAGGCCGCAATTGAGGCCATTAAAGATTTCAAGGGAACAGGGATGGGTGTCATAGAGGTATCTCACCGTTCCAAAGAGTGGGAAGCCGTTATGGAGGAGTGCCGATCTTTGTGGAAGGAGTTGTTAAACATTCCTGATGGTTACAAAGTTCTCTTCCTTGGTGGAGGAGCAAGCTTACAGTTTCTCATGGTTGCAATGAATCTGCTGGAGAAAAAGGCGGGTTATCTTGAGACAGGTGTTTGGGCAAAAAAAGCCCTCAAAGAGGCTAAGGCTTTCGGAGAGGTGGTTAATGTGGCATCATCTGCCGACAAAAACTTCAGTTACATTCCAAAAGGATTTGTCATTCCTGCCGACCTGGACTACTTCCATATCACCACAAATAACACAATCTATGGTACCGAAATCAAGTACGACATGGATTCTCCTGTAAACCTTGTGGCAGATATGTCATCGGACATTATGAGCCGCCCGGTAGATGTCAGCAAATATGCTCTCATTTATGGTGGTGCTCAAAAGAATGTAGGCCCTGCCGGTGTGACATTTGTAATTGTACGTGAGGATATTCTCGGCAAGGTTACAAGATACCTTCCAAGTATGCTTGACTACAAGATTCACATTGAAAACGACTCAATGTACAACACCCCTCCGGTATTCTCGATCTTTGTGATGAATGAGACTCTCAAATGGCTTAAAGGCATTGGTGGTCTTGAGGTTATCAACAAGATCAACAAAGAGAAAGCGGCTCTTCTTTACAACGAAATCGACCGCAACAAGATGTTCAAGGGAACAGCTGCTGTTGAGGATCGCTCAATAATGAACATCTGCTTTGTCATGAGCGATGAGTACAAGGATAAAGAGGAGGCATTTATGGCTTTTGCCAAGGAGAGAGGAATGGTAGGTATAAAACGCCACCGTTCGGTTG
>JAFIHK010000034.1 GCA_017848635.1 Bacteroidales bacterium
AATACCCCGTTTGAAAAGAAGTCAACAAAGAATCCAAGCAGAAAAGCAGATATCAGTAAGCGGGCCGGAGAGGTTCTGGATGAGCTTGACAGTATATAAAAGGGGTAGAAGCAGATCATTACCGAGGGTCCGAAATTGACAAACGAACTCACAAGTACCTGAGCCACTACGAGCAGAAGAAACTGGATTATGTCAATCATCAATTGTTTCATTTGCAACGTTTATTAAATTTTCCAACTCCTGTTTATCTTTATTTATCACCACCCTCACATAGCGTAAGGTGCTGAAATCCTGGAACAGCTTGACCTGAATTTCGTGCTGAGTCCCCTTAATGATTTTAGATTTTCTGATTGTACCGATGGGGATATCCGGCGGATATATAGTAGAGAATCCGCTTGTCGATACAGTATCGCCCGGCATAAATTTGATATGTTGGGGAACCTCGGTAAGTATTGCATATTGCGAACGTTGACCATCCCAAATAAGAGGGCCGAAAGCCCCGGATGTATTTATTTTTGCACTTACACTCTGGTTTATATTAAGAAATGATATTACAAGTGAGTAGTTTCTTGCAACCGAATGCACTACGCCCACAACCCCAGCGGGTGAAACAACCCCCATATCCTTCTTGATTCCGGCATCGTACCCCTTGTCTATAATAATAAAGTTATGCTTTTTATTAGTACTGTTTGAAACAACCTGCGCACTTACATATTCGTACTTTACTCTCTCTGTGAGCGAGTCTCTGTCGAACAGGAGAGAGTCATCCAGCGATTTATATCTCTCCACAATCGAGAGTAACCTGCTATTCTCCTCCATAAGCTTCAGATTGACCTCACTGAGGTTAAAGTAGTAGTATATTTTTGACTTTATACCGGAAACACCCTTGTACACATACATATAGGCGCTCATAAACCGGGTTTGCTGGAATATGCTTGTGTTGGCTACCAATACTAAAGAAATAACTTCAAGAGCAACAAAAAGTGCAATTGAAGTTAATCTCTTTATTAGTGGTATCTTGTTTAATGCCATTTCGAATCAGTTATCTCATAAGGAATGGCAAGCGGTCGGAATTCTTGAGAGCAATGCTTGTACCCCTTGCAACGGCGCGAAGAGGATCTTCCGACACATGGAACTTAATATTGATTTTATCGGAGAGTTTTTTGTCAAGACCTCTCAGCAATGCTCCACCACCTGTGAGGAACACCCCTTTTTGAACGATATCTGCATACAGCTCCGGCGGAGTCTGCTCCAGAACAGATATTACAGCAGATTCAATCTTCGCAAGCGACTTGTCGAGGCAGTGCGCGATCTCCTGGCTGGTAACCGCAACCTCAACAGGGTGAGCAGTCATAAGGTTCGGACCCCTCACGATATATGGTTCCGGAAATTCATCGAGATCGGAAATTGCAGCCCCAACCTTTATCTTGATATCTTCGGCTGTAAGCTCTCCGATTCTGATATTGTGCTGTTGCCTCATATATTGCTGGATATCGTAGGTAAATACATCTCCTGCAACACGTATACTCTGGTTGAAAACAATACCTCCGAGAGAGATTACGGCAATCTCGGTAGTACCTCCTCCGATATCCACAACCATATTTCCCGAAGGGGCCTCAACATCAAGTCCAATACCGAGAGCTGCCGCCATTGGTTCGTAAATGAGATATACATCCCTTCCTCCCGCATGTTCCGACGAGTCACGTACGGCACGGATCTCAACCTCCGTACTTCCCGACGGGATACATACGATCATTTTGAGCGAAGGTGTGAACGGACTCTTGAAGTTTATCATTTTGATAAATCCTCTGATCATCTGCTCTGCAGCGTTAAAGTCTGCGATAACTCCATCTCTGAGCGGTCTAACCGTTCTGATGTTTGCGTGTGTCTTTCCGTGCATCATTCTTGCCTTCTGTCCGTAGGCAATCGGTTTGCCGGTATTCTGGTCAATGGCAACTATCGACGGCTCATCTACCACAATCTTATCATTCATATAAATGATCGTATTGGCAGTACCCAGGTCGATAGCCAGTTCCTGTGTTAAAAAATTAAATGCCATATTTTATTTAGATGTTATATCTTGGTTATATTAATGTTTAAAATGACGGTGCCCGGTTATTACCATCGATACTCCGTTATTGTTACAATACTCTATGCTCTCGTTGTCACGGATTGATCCTCCCGGTTGGATAACAGCCTTAACGCCTGCTTTTTGAGCAATCTCTACGCAATCGGCAAATGGGAAAAATGCGTCGGAGGCCATTACCGATCCTTCAACAGAGAACCCGAATTCCGCGGCCTTTGCAATTGCCTGTTTAAGGGCATCTACTCTGGATGTCTGACCTATGCCGCTTGCAATGAGGGTGTTCTCCTTTGCAAGAACAATAGCATTAGATTTTGAATGCTTTACAATTTTATTTGCGAATAGCATATCATTTATCTGCTCCTTTGTAGGAGCAAGAGTAGTTGCGCATTTAAGAATATCTGCGCTCTCGGTAAATGAATCCCTCTCCTGTACCAAAGCTCCTCCGAGCAGTGAGCGGAATTTTTTGCTGCTCAGCTTTATACCGTCGGTTACCAATATTATTCTGTTCTTTTTCTCCTTCAATATCTCAAGTGCCTCAGGAGTAAAAGCCGGTGCAGATACTATTTCAAAGAATATTTTATTCATTTCAGATGCTGTTTGGGCATCTACCTCCCGGTTTGCTACAATAACCCCGCCGAAAGCGCTTACAGGATCGGCAGCGAGAGCGGCGCTCCAGGCATCGGTAAGGTTGATGCGCGATGCGCAACCGCAGGCATTGTTATGTTTGATGATTGCAACCGTAGGCTCTTCAAAGTCTGCTACAAGTTCAAGTGAAGCCTCCAGATCGAGCAGATTGTTGTAAGATAACTCTTTCCCCCAAAGCTGTTTTGGCAGAGCATCACTCTCCCCCCAGAATGCAGCACTCTGGTGAGGGTTCTCTCCGTAACGGAGAGCGACTTCGTTAGACTCGCTCACTTTGAAAGATGGTAAACCGGCCTCTTTATTCAGATAATTGAAAATTGCCGTATCGTAGTGAGAACTTACATTAAATGCCTCTGCTGCAAAAAGAGATCTCTCTTCGATAGAGGATACTCCACCCTTTCTGTTGAGAAGGTCAAGCAATTTGGGATAAGATCTTTTTGAAGGGACAATAATTACGTCTCTGTAGTTCTTTGCTGCAGCACGAATAAGTGAGATACCTCCAATATCTATCTTTTCAATTATCTCTTCGTGGGACCCACCTGCAGCCACAGTAGCTTCGAATGGATAAAGATCAACAATTACCAGGTCTATCGCCGGAATTTCATACTCTTGAAAACTCTTAATGTCGCCAGGATTATCTCTCCGGCCTAATATTCCCCCGAAAATTTTCGGATGGAGTGTCTTTACACGTCCTCCCAAAATTGAGGGATAACCTGTGATATCCTCAACAGCAGTTGCCTTAACTCCCATCTTTATCAAATAGTCATAAGTA
Organism: Bacteroidales bacterium; assembly: GCA_017848635.1. Classification (GTDB taxonomy): domain Bacteria; phylum Bacteroidota; class Bacteroidia; order Bacteroidales; family UBA932; genus JAFIHK01. The sequence goes on from JAFIHK010000034.1 coordinate 3,501, forward strand.
CCGCCGGTCGAACAGATTTCAACATTTAACTCAATAAGTTTCTTAACGATTTCATCCAGCCCCTCTTTATTATAAACCGATATAAGTGAGCGGGTTATTCTTCTCTCTTCCATAAAATTTTAAATATCCACAAAATTACTAAAATTATGGTATTATTCCTTAATTTTGCATCAACGAAAGAGAGAAAATGGATAAAAAATATTATGCGATAATTACTGCAGGCGGATCAGGGGCACGAATGGGAGGCAAGATTTCCAAACAGTTTCAGGAGATAGGAGGCAAACCGATTCTTGTTCATACAATTAATAATTTTCTCTCTCTGTCGGTAAAGCCTGAGATAATTCTGGTACTTCCGGAGGGGCTGAGAGATTACTGGAACAGGTACTGCCTCGAAAATAATCTGGTCTTTCGACACACTGCAGTAAACGGAGGAATTACAAGATTTCACTCTGTTAAGAATGCTCTCAAGTATGTTAAAAAGGGAGGGATTGTTGCAATTCACGACGGAGTAAGACCATTTGCTACTCCGCAGTTTATTGAGCAGATGTACTCCCTGGGTGAGAGGTTCCCGGCTGTTATACCGGTAGTTAAAACACCAGATTCAGTTAGGAGAGTTGTGGATGGTGAGAACTATATAGTAAACAGAGAGGAGCTTGTACTGGTACAAACTCCTCAGATATTTGATTCAACCGTTCTGCTCGATGCTTACAATTGTGCCTACAAACCCGGATTTACCGATGACGCCTCGGTTGTTGAGGCCGCAGGTACAAAGATCACAATTGCCGACGGTTTAAAGACCAATATCAAAATAACAGAACCGATGGACCTTGTGATCGCAGAGGCAATTCTTAATGCTTCTTCACAGATGAGTGTTTAGTTGGGTAATCTTTAACCCACACTTGTCTTTCAATAGCCTGATCCAGTGATATTAATGTTTCAGTCTGTTCAACCGAAGGGATATTCTGGATAGTATTGATAAGAATCTCCATAAGGTGGTCGTGATTGAGACAGTAAATCTTAAGCATAAGTGCATGCTTTCCGGTTACAAAGTGACACTCAACAACCTCAGGAATTTTTTTGAGAGCTTCAATTACGGCAGGGTAATGATTTGCTTGGGAGAGACTTACTCCAACAAATGCACAAACATTGAGGCCGAGTGTTTGAGGTTTTACCAGAAGACGGGAACCTGTAATGATTCCAAGATTCTCCATTTTCTTGACTCTCTGATGTATAGCGGCTCCCGAAACACCACATTCACGTGCTATTTCGAGGAAAGGCATTCTGGCGTTCTTTACCAAAAATGATAATATTTTTTGATCAACCTGATCGATTTGGTATTTAGGCATGGTTGTAAAGAATTAGTCGTTTGGTTACAAATATAGTAATAATTTGTAATTATTTCGGATTAATTTTTTGAAAATATAAAATCCATCTCAGAGGGACCTCTCCGTTACGCGCACAAAGATAGTCCGATAACGAGCAGGCTACATACCTTGTACGGTTATCTTTGAACTCAGGAATCTCCATCCACCATCTGCCCGAAAGTGAGCTTGTTACAAAGACCAGATCCTGCCCTTCGTCTCCCATACTGATAATTTTACGCTGAAAATATTCATCTCTACCCTCCGAAGGATCTTCATTTACCGAGGCAGATATTCCTTCGGCCATATGCCAAATTATCTCTGCTGCAAGTTGTGAGGACGGAGAGCCGGGAGTTGTATCCGGTTTAAATCCGAAAATATAACAGACTCTCATTTTTTGATTCATGCCAATGTATCTGGCCAGTGTGCATGCCTCCTCGGCATACAACCCGTTTGGCGACTGCTCAAGATTATCAGGGAAGTCGCTGTAACGGATACTGTTCATGTCGAAAAATATATACTCTCTGTCTCTTATAAGCGGCTCCGCACTCTCAATATTCTCTCTTACAAGACCGAGCCTGAGTGTCTCAAAATATCTCTCTGCAAGAGAGTTAAGAATAGCCGGGTCATACTTGTACTGTTGATATGCAATATGAGTAAACTCCTTAACACTTGTTTCGGAAAGCAGCCTCTCAAGAATATTACCGGGCATTCCGTTATAACTTCCGGAAGATATAAGGCAGGTCGAGAATCCAACGGCAGGAGTAACTCTTCTGAAATCGGGAAGAGTGTCGTCTCCCAAAACGATTATTGAGGCTCCGGTAGCAGAGCAGATAGCTATTGCTTCGTTAAGCTCCTCTTTGGAGGCGTCTGTAATTCCGATCTTATAGCCGCTCTGCGGATAAAGTTTGGAGAGTGCATCAGTAACTGAACTCTTTCCGGTTGTGTTTATGATTATTGCGGCGTAACGACCATAGGCCCCGGTCATTATCGAGAGGGGCACCTTTTCGGTAAAATCACTCTTTTTCATTATGTCGGGCTATTTCTTTGCAGCGCTTTTTATTATCTCCATTGCCCCCTGAGCATCCAGATCTTCCGGTTTTACTCCTTTAGGGATCTTGTAGTTTTTGCTTTCAAATTTTATATAGGCGCCATAACGACCGTTCAAAATCTCAATACCCTCTTTCTCAAATGATTTGATATTTTTTTGAGACTCTTTTGTTAAGTGGTTTTCTATCAGTTTGATACTTGTCTCCAGGTCGATTGTATAGGGGCTGTTATCCTTACCTATCGAGATGAACGATTTGTCATATTTGATATAAGGGCCGAATCTGCCTACAGCAGCTATGATCTCCTTATCGTTGTATTCGCCGACTTTTCTTGGCAGATCGAAAAGTTTCAAAGCCTCCGGAAGAGTTATTGTCTCTATAAGTTGCCCTTTAGCAAGGCTCATAAAGCGCTTTTCGGGATCATCTGTTTCACCTATCTGCACGAGAGGACCAAAGCGTCCCAGCCTTACTGTGACCTTTTTACCACTTACAGGATCTGTACCCAGAACTCTCTCGGCATTCGTCGGCCTGGTTGTCTTGAGCGCATCCTCCACGGTATTGTGAAAAGGGGAGTAAAACTGCTCTATAACATTGTTCCACACAAGTTTGCCTGCGGCAATTCTGTCGAAGTCCTCTTCAACCTTTGCCGTAAATCCGTAATCAACAATAGCTCTGAAGTTCTCTGCAAGAAAATCGTTAACAAGTATTCCTATGTCTTCCGGGAAAAGTTTTCCTTTTTCCGCTCCGAATACCTCTTTTACAGCCCCCTCTTTTATTGAAGAGCCCTCCAGCAGAATCTGCCTGACCTCTCTTTCGGTTCCCGGCCTGTCCGATTTTACGATATATCCTCTAAGAGTGATGGTGGATATTGTTGGAGCATATGTAGATGGCCTTCCTATTCCAAGCTCCTCAAGTTTTTTAACAAGCGATGCTTCGGTGTATCTCGGTGGTTTTTGTGTATACCTCTCCTGAGCTGCGATACTATCTCTGAGCATTATCTGCCCAACCGAGAGTTTTGGAAATACTGAGTTTGAGCTCTCGTCATCATTTTCATCGTCAATCGATTCGGTGTATACCTTAAGGAATCCGTCAAATATTACCCTTTCGGCGATAGCCATAAATTTCTCTCTAAATGATGGAGACTCAATTGATATCTCAGTTTTGCTGATAGTAGCCTCAGTCATTTGTGAAGCGATAGTCCTTTTCCAGATCAGCTGATAGAGGCGCTTCTCCTGTGCTCCGGCGTCAATTGTCTGGTTGGCCAGATATGTAGGCCTGATAGCTTCGTGCGCCTCCTGTGCCCCTTTTGACTTTGTTGCAAACTGACGTGTTTTGGAGTAATCGGGTCCGTATAGTTCGGTAATTGTCTTTTTAGCAGCACCAAGAGCAAGATTTGAGAGGTTGACCGAGTCCGTACGCATATAGGTGATAAATCCTGCTTCGTACAGGTTTTGAGCCACCTTCATAGTCTGACTCAGTGAAAACCCCAGCTTTCTCGAAGCCTCCTGTTGAAGGGTCGATGTGGTAAATGGAGCAGATGGTGATCTTTTGGACTCCTTCTCTTCAATATTACCTATATTAAATGTGGCATCTTTACACTTCCCGATGAAGTTC
>JAFIHK010000035.1 GCA_017848635.1 Bacteroidales bacterium
CCGGATTGCAGTTCATCGGTGCCCTTCGCCTGTATCCGGTTGTCGGAAATGGTGCACCAGGAACTGTTCTGGAGGTATACGGCATAGGGGGATTGCTCCTTATTCTTGTATTGTTTCTCGAATTGATAATTGAAGTTCTCACAGGTGCTAACGATGCAACAATGCCGGATAGTGCCCTGGATATTTTCGCAATGTTACGTGAAGGCACTCTTATCGGCCTTTATAAATTGAATTTTATCAAGTTGATATGCCTTCTTCTGATGGTGCCGGTAATGATGGCGATTTATGCGGTTCACAGGAGAGTAGATAAGGCTATGGCATCGGTGGCTCAGGTTGTATTCATTGTAGGTGCGGTAACGTTTATCTCAAGCAACACTGCATTGCCTATGCTGGATTTGAGTAATAAATATATAACAACAACAGATCCGGCTCAAAGAGCTGTAATCGAATCGGCAGGAGAGGCAATTCTCTCAATCGGCGATGTTGGGTCTTCAGGAGCGCTGGTAGCCAATATATTACCTTGGATTGGAGTATTCCTCTTCTCCCTCGTGATAAAAAGAGGTGGTTTAATGGGAAGATATGCCGCTGTAACCGGAATGAGCGCATCTGCACTTCTGATCCTTTTTGTAATAATGTTAACATTCTTTCCGTTGGCATCAAATCCGGCAAGGGTTATATCTCTACTTTCGGAGATGCTTATGATAGTTTTTGTTACAATTGTTACATACAGCCTCTTTAAAATAATAAGTAATATAAAAGAGTAGCAAATATTTTGTACTTTTAGTGCCTTAACTCTTTCGCTCCTTTTAGTTTAATTTATAAAGTATATAATTTGAAAGTAAGAGGCTCTATAGTAACGCCTTTGATAATTTTTACCTGGATAGTTGTTCTCTATTCAAGTATGGAGTTCTATTTCAATCGTAATCTAAGAACAATTCACAAAGAGGAGGATAAGATTGCCCGGCTAATTGTTAGTGAGGCAGATGCCGATCTTAATATTCACTTTGGAAACCTGATGGAGTTCTCAGATCGAGTGGAGCTCTATTTGAACAGGAGCAGGCAGAATCCGGACAATTCCAAAATTGAGGCTATTATGGCCGATTTCAAGAATGGGAACAGTGATCTGGTCGACAACATATCACTCCTGATTCCGGGAAAGAGGTTCTTTTACTCCGGATCGGGACTTCTTGAAATGGAAAATGTGAAGATGAGGTCAGAGGTGGGCCAGGATATATATCACGACAAAATAGAAGATTCTGCTGCATTTGAACTCAAAAAAGTTAATGACAGGCTTGTATTCGTCAAACTGCTCTATTATGGTGAAACTCTAGCAGGAGTAATCAAAATTTCAATATTTCCCGAAGGTCTGTTTAAGACTATTATAAAATCGGCAAATAGTAATAATTTCGCATTTTATATATCTCATAAAGGTGATGACTCAACCTATTCAATATATGGTTCGGGTGTAATTCCCAAAAAGAACTTCTACTCCAAACAGTTGCATCTGCCTGTAAAGAACTGGTATTTTGATTATTATAAAAAATCAGGTGTCACAATCGGGTCTTTTGCAACTATTGCCCCATGGGTAGTCAGAGTATCTTCACTGTTTCTGCTTGCAATATTCTTGCTATATTTTCACAATAGAGTAAAGGCAGAGAGAAATCTGAGACTATACAAGTTACTTTCCGAGAACTCAAAAGATGTTGTTTGGGTTTATAATGCAGATAAACAAAAATATACATATATAAGTCCATCGGTATATCTCCACCGTGGCGTATCGGCAGGTAGTGCTGTAAATCAAAAATTTACAGACTCGTTAACTCCGGAATCGGCCCGTTTTGTAAATGAGATGTTTCAAAAGAGGGTGCATGAGTTCCGTAAAACACTTAAGCAGGAGGAGCATCTGATAGAGGTTCAGCAGATAGATTCAAATGGAGAGAAGTTTTGGTCGGAGATAAGTTATACATTAAGAATAAACAAAAAAGATGAGGTAGAGATAATAGGAAATACTCGAAGAACCGATATCAGAAAAGAGAATGAGATAGCGCTTCAGCGTCTGAATAAGGAGCTGAATGCAATTGCTTTGTGTGAAAAATCGGTACTTAAGAGCTCTTCGGAGCGTGAGATGCTTTACGAGGTTTGTACAATTATCTGCAATACATTGGGGTATAAATTTGCCTGGGTTGGGTATGCTGAGCAGGACAGAAATAAAAGTGTGAAGCCTCTTGCTTATTCGGGTGTTGGCCGCGAGTATATGGAGAGGGCTCAGATAACCTATGATGCATCCAGGCCTGAGGGGAGAGGACCGGTGGGAACATCTATAAGAGAGTCCAAGACGGTAACCTGCAACGATATAGAAGAGAGTAAGGAGATGCATCCCTGGATTGAGAATGCCATAAAATTCGGATACAATTCAATAATATCAATACCTCTCAGAATTGAAAGTATTCCATTCGGGGCACTTAGTGTTTACTCAGGAACAAAAAATGCATTTAGTCCTAAGGAGATTGTATTTCTTGAAAAGCTGGCAGATGATCTCTCTTTCGGTATTAATTATGTAAGAATTAAAGATGACAACAGGGCTACCAGGGAGAGACTAAAACAGGTTCAGGCGCTTTCCGGGCTATTCAGCTGGGAGTTTAATTTAAAATCGGGTATTTGTACTCTGTATGAGAATTGTGAAAAGGTATTTGGTCCATCTGCCGATAATGATAGCATCTATCTTGAGACTAACTTTTTGTCGCGACTCTCTGCTGAGGATCACTCTATGGTAAGAGAGGCCATATCGCAACTAGCCAATGGAGAGGAGTCTGTTACAAGAGAGGTCAGGATATCCATGCAGGATGGAAGTTATATTTGGCTTCAGAATAAAATGTTCCCTAAAATGTCTAACGGGCAGCTCTCTTCGGTATTTGTAATCAGTTACGATGTTACCGAAAGTAAAAAAATGAGCTCCGATCTTCAAAAGATGCGTCTTGCTGTGGAACAGAGTCCTGTATCGATTGTTCTTACCGATAAAGAGGGCTTGATAGAGTATGTTAATCCAATGTTTTGCCAGAGTACGGGTTACACAATGTCGGAATTAATCGGGGCCAATCCTTCAGTTCTTAAATCTGGAACTCACGACGATACATTTTACAAGGAGCTTTGGAACACTATCCATTCCGGGAAACAGTGGAGAGGAACATTCTACAATAAGCGAAAGGATGGTACGCTTTACTATGAGTCGGCAATTATTTCGCCTGTAACTAATGAAAAGGGGGAGATAACAAACTTTATAGCTATTAAGGAGGATGTTACCGAGAAGTTAAAGATCGAGAATAAACTCCGCGACAGCGAGGAGAGATTCAGGGCCATTGTCGATAACTCGATCACCGGTATTACAATAATTGACGAAGAGGGCAGGGCTGTATTTTCGAATCCAGCAAATGAGAGAATTCACGGCTATTCAAACAGTGACATTTTCGGGAAACACTTTTCCAAGATACTCCATCCCGACGATCTGGAGCTCGCTGAAAAGACCTTCAGGGAGATATTGTCCGGTGTAAAAACATCTCTCACCGAAGAGTTTAGATTAATCAACAAGAGGAGGGCAAAGATAATCTGGGTACAGGTGAGTATCTCTAAATTCCCTAATATATCTAACGATCAGAATGGTAGATTGCTTCTTGTTTTTCAGGATATTACATCTCATAAGGATCTGGAGGAGAGACTTAAACAATCGGTAAATACCCGGGACAAGATGTTCTCTATAATCTCTCACGACCTGCGTGGCCCAATCGGCAATCTCCTTCCCCTTTTCGAGATGTTTAATCAAGAGGATACAGACGAAGAGGTTCGAAATGAACTGATCAGGGAGATGAAGAGGACTACTGCTACAGCATACGATTTGCTCGAGAATCTTCTGAACTGGGCAAAATTCCAGACAAAATCTATAAAGCTGAAACCGGTAAATTTTGATATAAATAATTCTATCTCTGAGGTTGTATCACTGTACAGTTCATATGCTAACCAAAAGAGAATAACGGTTTCGGTTCATACAGGAAGGAGCAATTTCGTTTTTGCAGATCCCGATTCAATACATCTGGTATTGCGGAATATTTTCTACAATGCAATCAAATTCACTCCGAAGTATGGTAAGATTTCTATAAAGGCCTCCCCTGCCGGCAATATGATAAGTGTGTCAATTAAAGACTCCGGTATTGGAATGACTAAGGAGGCGGCAAGGAATATTTTCAACAAAGATACCTTCTATACATCTTACGGTACAAATAATGAGCTGGGAACAGGTCTGGGTCTGCAGCTATGTAGAGAGTTCGTTCAAAAAAACGGTGGAATTATAGATGTTGTAAGTACCGTAGGGAAGGGTTCTACGTTTGAGTTTACCCTGCCTGCGGGCAAGGAGGTTTCGAATAAGATCTATGATAGTACCGAAAATTTCGAACCTAATGAGAATGCCTTAAGCGGCAGGAGAGTATTACTGGTTGAAGACGATCTCTTCAATTTAACTTTTATGAGCTCTCTTTTCGAGAAGTGGAACATTATTTTCGATGTCGCCGAAAATGGCAGAGGTGCTCTGGACAGGATTCAGGAGAGGGATTACGAATTGGTTCTGATGGATCTGGAGATGCCAGTTATGAACGGAATATCTGCCTGTCAGGAGATGCGTAACGTTTTAAAACTTGAGTTGCCGATAGTAGCTATGTCTGCCAATATCGATAATGAAACCATTGAAAAGATAGAGAGGGCAGGTTTTACAGATTATATCTCTAAACCTATCAACCCTAAATTGCTTTTTGTTAAACTGGCATATAGACTCAAAATTAAGATCAATTCGGCAAATGGATCTGGTTCATCTCTGACAGATACCGGGAGAGGAGCCTCTCAGTTGATAAGTATCCAGAATATTAAGGCCTCTTTCGGGGAGGATGTGGATATTGTAAAGACTATGATTGACAAATTCATAGAGGTTAGC
>JAFIHK010000036.1 GCA_017848635.1 Bacteroidales bacterium
CGGACAGGCAAAAAAGAATGGAGTGGATGAGGATATTGCCGATTTCGTGATTCCTTTATGTGCTACAATACATCTCTCCGGAAGCATGCTTAAGATAGTATCTACTGCCGTAGCTGTAATGTTTATGATGAATATGGATTACTCTTTCGGAATGTTTATTGGATTTATGTTTATGCTTGCCATTACTATGGTTGCTGCTCCAGGTGTACCTGGGGGGGCAATTATGGCAGCTATTGCAATTTTACAGTCGATGCTCGGATTTGGGAAAGAGGAGATAGGACTTATGATTGCCCTATATATTGCAATGGATAGCTTCGGAACTGCTGCAAATGTTACCGGAGATGGAGCTATTGCACTAATAGTAAATAGATATTTCGGTGGTAAAAAGAGTTAATATTATCCTCTCTCTGAATTTTGAATCATTGAGCTGATCTTTTTGATAAAATCAATTTGAGAAAGAAGCTCCTCTGTTTCAAATTCAACCCTGTACCTCCAGGAATGGTCAGCTACTGAGGGGATATTTATCCTCTGTTCATCCGGATATTTTTTGCAGAAATTCTCATTTAAAAGCAGCCAGTCTTGTATTGGAATTATTGTTAACATTGAAGGGGAGCTAAGATGTCTTCCGATAATCTTCTCGCATATTTCTGTATTTATCTCCTCCGAGGCAGAGCCCTCCATCTTTAGAATTTCATTATAGTATTTTTGTGTCAAGCTCCTGTTTTCGAGCCACCATCCCGCAAGTGTACTAGTATCGTGAGTTCCGGTCGAACATACCGAAAGATAATTATATTCATCAATTGAGCTGAATTGTCTCATCAAACTTTTGGGCATCCTCTCTATTTCAAGCGATAAGATACCGAGCCGATTCATGACATGTGCAACACTCTCTGGAACCATGCCCAAATCCTCACCACAAGCCATCATTGTTGTACTAGTTATTATCCCCGGAAGTTTTTTTAAAGCGATATGATGCCAGAAATGGTTGTTTCTTGAACTGAAGAAATGGTTGTAAATATTCAGGAAGCGCTCTTTTTGCGATTCATCCAACTGTTCGAATGAGAATGTTTTAAATGCATTTATACGAGGATGATATTTTTTATAGTCGTATTGATCTTTAATAAAAAGAACTTCCCCAAAAAGAGATGCAATCTTATCTTTAAAAGGTGATATTCTGGAGTTTCTGTTTGTTTCAAAATATTTATATATAGACTCTTGATCTGTGAATTCCCTCTTAAATGAGTACCTATCACAATTATTTAACTCAAGAAATTCAAAAACTATTTCATTTGAATTGACACCAAATAATCGCCTTAGCAACTCCTCCTTTATGTAAGGAGTACAATCTCTATCATATTCAAAATTATAACCGAAGTTGAAAATGTCATTTACAGAAAGAGGAATTGAGGGGTTGAAGCCTCCCAATACACCAGATACGAAACCAACAGGAATCTCCCATATTCTGAAGAATCCCAGAATATGATCCAGTCTGTATGCATCGAAATACTCCGACATCTTATTTAGTCTCCTTTTCCACCAGAGAAACCCGTCCCTTTCCATCAAAGTCCAATTATATGTAGGGAATCCCCAATTCTGTCCGAATTCAGAAAAATCATCAGGAGGAGCACCTGCCTGAACTTCAAAATTGAAAAGCTCTGGTTCTTTCCAAGCTTCAACAGAGTTTCTGCTGATTCCAATTGGAATATCCCCCTTCAAAATGATGCCTCGTTTATTGAGAGATTGTTTGGCCTCAGTTAATTGCTTATGTAAGTGGAATTGAACAAAATAGTATATTGCTATATCATAAAATACTTTAGATTTTGGATTTGTTAAAGAGATTAATGACTCTGTATCATATTTTGAGTATTTTTTCCATCTTCTGAAATCTGCACTGCCGTTTCGTTCTGTTAAAAATGAAAAAAGCGCATAATCTTTGAGCCAGAATTCATTGTTTTTAAAATACTCTTTAAACTCTTCGCTCTCCTTAGTTTTATCCCAGTTTTCGGTGAAGAGAACCTTTATATACCTCCATTTAAGATTGAGAGTCTCCTCATAATTAAGTGATTTTTCTTTATTTAGAGTCTCAGCTTGCTCTAAAAATTCTTCATAAAATATCATATCTTCAGGAATCCCTGCCTTGTATGGGTTAAGATATATAGGGTGAAGTGCATACACCGAAATACTCCTGTACGGATATGAATCTAGCCAGGTTAAGGTATCTGTTGTATCGTTTACAGGCAAAATCTGTAATACTCTTTGGCCGGTGGCTTCAAGAAACTCTCCGAATAATTCAAGATCGAAAAAATCTCCCACACCGCAGCTGAATTTGCTTCTAAGCGAGAATACTGGAATTGAAGTTCCGGAGTACCTTGGTCTAGTAGCCGGTAGATTAAGAGAAAAATGTGTGATATTTATTTTTATAGAAGAACTTTTTTTGAATGCAAAACATCTGTTTTCACCCTCCTCCCAGGTATAAGATATTTCGTTTTGATTGGAAGTTTTTATAATAAACTTGTATTCAAATGGATCACCGTCATAATTGAATTTAAAAGACCACTTCCCCTCTCCGATATAATCCATTGCTTTAGATCTCTCTGTAATCCATCCGCCGAGATATGAACTACTTCCGCAGATGTGCAGAGTTCTGTCCGGAGATAAATTATTTGCTGTGCATATAATCTCTGTATCGAAAACTCCGTTGTTTATATTAATATCCCTTTTGAAAAATAGATCTCTGAATGCTTTTGATCGAAATGGAGTTTCGTCGGTAAAAGGTTTCCATTCGTCATAAACGAAGAAGTTGTCAAATCCTTCAGAAGGTATAAAAGATCGATGCCCTCCACACTCATACCTTATGTACCCGTTAGGATCCTTAATGAAATAGGAGTATTGGAACTGGCTTTTTTTAACATCTTTTAACTCGCAAATCCAAACTCCGCCCTCATTATGCACAAGAGGGACAGCCCTCCTGATATCGAAACCCGCAAGTTCGGGAATCGAACCATATATGAACACAGTCTGTCCATAATAGGTATTGTAGGGAATGTTGAATCGGATTGTCATATTTTTTTCTTGAAGTTACAAAAAAGATTCGATTTTTATATCATGATAAGTAATTTTGTAACTTTATGAGTGAAAATATATTTATATGAAAATAGCTATTTGTCAATTAAATACTGTATGGGAGTGTAAAAATGAGAATTTGGATAAGATAGAGAGGATGCTGTTTGATATTAAACAATTTGATTCTGATGTAGAGCTTGGAATCTTCCCTGAATTCTTTACAACTGGCTTTTCATTTAATCCAGAATTACCCGAGCAGATGAGTGGATTCTCTGTATCTAGATTAGTAGAGATATCAAAGGCTACAGGTGTGGCTTTGATAGGATCAATTCCAATTATGGATAAGGGAGTCTATTATAACCGACAAATGCTTATAGATGGCTTTGATATCCAGTATTATGATAAGAGGCATATTTTCAGATACGGGGGTGAAGACAGGCTCTTTATGCAGGGTGAGAAGAGAGTGATTTTTAAATTCAAAGAGTTTAAAATTCTCCCACAAGTATGTTATGATTTACGATTTCCGGTTTGGTCCAGAGTTGTTAACAATGATTATGATTTAGTAATATGGTCTGCAAACTGGCCACTCTCGCGAGAGAGTGTTATAGAACCACTGGTAAGAGCAAGAGCAATTGAAAATTTAGCCTATGCGATCTTCGTTAACAGAACGGGTAGTGAACCTCAGATAAACTACGCAGGTAAATCTATAGGTGTCGATTTTAAAGGAGAAATAATTACTAAATTTGGCGAAAAAGAGGAATACAAAATTATAGATATTTCACTGGAAAGGTTGAATGATTTTCGAGAGAAATTCAGAGTTTGGGAAGATTCCGATAAATTTAATTTACAAAAATGAAATTCAAAGGATTAACAATTTTTGCGCTTTTAGCGCTTTCGTGTTCTACGCAAAGGGTTGCAGATGGAAACTACCACTTGAGTATTTACTCAACAAATGACTTACATGGCAGATTTTTCGATTCTCTCTATACATCGAAAGGTGTTCAAAATGCATCTTTGTCAAGAGTTGTCGGTTATGTAAACAGAGTTAGGGATACAGCAGCTATAAAACCTATATTTATTGATGCGGGGGATCATCTGCAGGGTGATAACGCTACGTTCTATTTTAACTTTATTGATACTACCGGAAAACATCTATTCTCCAGAATAGCAGAATATTCAGGATATGACGCCATTGTTGTGGGAAATCACGATATTGAGACAGGGCACAAAGTTTATGATAAAATCAAATCAGAAATGAAAGTGCCATATCTTGCTGCAAATGCAATTAATCTAAAAACTGGTCAACCGTGGTTTAAGCCATACACAGTTATAAAACGGGGGAAGATTAAAATTGCTGTTCTAGGAATGACTAATCCGAATATCAGTAATTGGCTCTCAAATGATTTGTGGAGTGGTATTGAGTTTAAAGAGATAATAGAGCCTTCTAGATATTGGATAGAAAGAATTAAAAAAGAGGAGAAACCACATATCATTCTATTAGTTACACATACAGGAATAGGAGATGGATCCCCATCTTCTCCGGAAAATGCATCCAAATATGCTGCATCGACACTTCCAGATATTAATGCTGTATTTGCAGCTCACGATCATCAGACATACTACCAATTAGTAAAGAACAGTAACAGAGAGATCCCATTGATTGAATCCGGTAGCCGGGCGCAAGCTCTATCAAAAATCAATCTCTCGGTTCAATTCCTTAAAGGAAAAATTGTCAAAATTGAATCTTCCGGAGAGAATGTTTCAATGGCAAATGAGCCAGGTAGCAAAGAGTTTAACTCGAAATTTCAAAATGACTTTAATAAAGTCAAATTATTTACAAATAAGGAGATAGGAGAACTTAAGACTGATCTTTCATCAAGAAATACATATTTTGGAACGTCGAATTATTTAAATTTAATACACAAAGTACAACTATCAGCCACCGGAGCTCAAATCTCATTTGCGGCACCACTTACGTTCGATTTAAATATAAAGAGAGGAAAGATCAACTACCAGGACCTTCTCTCTATTTATCCATTCGAAAATCAGCTATATGTGATGAATTTGACAGGTGAGGAGATAAAAGGATACCTTGAATATTCCTACTCTACATGGGTTAAAACCATGAAAAATGAGAGTGATGACATGCTTAACATCAGAAAAAGAGGAGATTCTGGCAGATACTCTTTTGCGTCTCCAACTTATAATTTTGACTCTGCATTTGGAATTGAGTACACTGTTGATCTTAGAAAAGAGATCGGCGATAGAGTCCATATAGTATCTATGTCAGATGGATCGGCATTCGATCTCAATAAAACCTATAAGGTTGCGATTACATCATACAGAGCGAGTGGTGGTGGTGATTTGCTCGAAAAGGGATCCGGTCTAGATAAGGGCGAGAGAGATAATAGAATAGTGGCTAAATATCCCGAAATAAGAGAGCTTATTTATGATTATATTTCATCTGGTAAGAGTTTGAACATAGAAGATGAGAACTGGAAATTTATTCCGGAAGACTTTCTTAATAATGCAAAAAAGAGGGAATACCCATTGATATTCCCTCTCCTTACTCATTAAAAAAAAACTATTTTGCAAAGCTGACTGAACGAGTCTCTCTGATTACTGTAATTTTAACTTGTCCAGGATAGACCATCTCTTCCTGGATTTTTTTTGCAATATCTATTGAGAGCGTTTCAGAATCTTTATCACTGACCTGCTCGCTGCCAACAATTACTCTGAGTTCACGACCGGCTTGAATAGCATAAGTTTTTGTGACACCAGGATAGGAGAGTGCAAGATCCTCCATCTCTTTTAATCGTTTGATGTATGATTCGATAACTTCTCTCCTGGCACCAGGTCTGGCTCCGGAGATTGCATCGCTGACAAGAACTAAAGGAGAGATTAAAGAGGTCATTTCCACCTCTTCGTGGTGAGCTCCAATCGCATTGCATATTTCTGGCTTCTCTTTGTATTTTTCGGCAAGTCTCATTCCGAGTATTGCGTGAGGAAGTTCAGGATCCTCATCAGAAACTTTACCTATATCGTGAAGCAGCCCGGCTCTTTTAGCTGTTTTAGGATTAAGTCCAAGTTCTGAGGCCATAGTAGCGCAGATATTAGCTACTTCACGTGAGTGCTGTAATAGATTTTGTCCATAAGACGACCGATACTTCATTCTACCAATCAACTTTATAAGCTCAATGTGAAGACCGTGAATACCAAGATCGATACAGGTTCTCTTGCCCGTTTCCATAATCTCGTCGTCAAGTTGTTTTTGAACCTTGGCTACGACCTCTTCTATTCTTGCAGGGTGAATACGTCCGTCGGTTACAAGCTGGTGCAATGCAAGACGAGCAACCTCTCTTCTTACCGGATCAAATGCAGAAAGGAGGATTGCCTCAGGAGTATCATCAACCACAATTTCAACACCAGTGGCAGCCTCGAGTGCCCTGATGTTTCTACCCTCTCTGCCGATAATCCTTCCTTTGATTTCATCACTCTCAATATTAAATACTGTTACAGCATTTTCTATAGCCGTTTCAGGAGCAATTCTCTGGATAGTATTTATTACAATTCTTTTTGCCTCTTTACTTGCAGTAAGTCTTGCCTCGTCAATCACCTCGCTAATGTAAGACATTGCCTCCGATTTTGCTTCGGACTTCATTGTTTCAATTAGTTGATTTTTAGCATCAGCGGCAGACATTCCTGCTATTGTCTCAATTTTCTGTATTGCTTCGCACTTAAGTTTTTCATACTCCTCGCTCTTCTTTTCTACAATATCCATTTGAGTTTTAAGATTTTCTCTAATGGCGTCAACCTCTTTCTGTTTTCTCTGAACTTCCGAAAGTTGCTGATTTGCTGTGAGCTCTTTTTGTTTGATTCTGTTTTCGGCTTGAATAACCTGATTATTTCTTTCTAAAATCTGTTGTTCATGTTCAGATTTTAACTGCAAAAACTTCTCTTTAGCTTGAAAAACCTTCTCTTTCTTAATGTTTTCACCCTCAATCTCTGCATTTTTGATAATATCCTCTTTTCTCTTTTTTAGAAAAACCGTAACGGTAAGGTAATATGTGATCCCGAATGAGGCAATTGCCGGGAGAATTATTGATAGTAGTATTTCCATTTTATTTGTACATCATTTATATTTTAATAAAAAAGCCGCCGGTCAGATCTGTTTATCAAAAATCTTAATAAATAAGATTTGAGCTCCGATATAAAGTTCGCAAACGTCCAACGTCCCGCAATGGAATCCCCCGAAGGGTAAATAGGCCTGTTTTTAAACATCGAGTTGGCTCGGTATGTAATTAGTGTTGATTTTAGCAAAGAGAGGTGACCGACGGCTAAGTTATTTACCTAAGCTTCTAAGGTATTGGTCTAGAGATTTATCGATAGAATTAAGCTCTTCCAGAATCTGACCGGACTCCTCTTTTTGTTCCGCCTCTATTAGTCTGATTACAAATTGTAAAAGCGCCATAGAGAGAGCATCTTGAGTATCCCGGTTTACATATTTTTTGCGATAGAGATACACTTTTTCATTTATAATTTTTGCAGCCGCCCTAATTTTCTCCTCGTCATTAAGAGCGATTTTCAGAGGATATGTCCTCTCTGCAATTGTAATATGAATAGATTGTTCCATCACAACTTAATCATTTAAAAGAGCAATACATTTATCGATCTCCTTCACCAACCTTGCAATCTTTTGCTTTGCCTCTTTAACATCCGATGAGGATGCTTTAAAGGCTTCAATCAACTGTAAGTTATTCAATTTGGTTTCTGATTCTTTTTCTCTGTTATTACTTTGTTCCAAAGCAAACCTGCATTTGTCAAGTTCTGTCACCAGATTATTATTTTCTGCAACGACCTCTTCGTATGCGGAGATCAATACCTCGATCTTTTTTTTAAGACCTGTTATAACGATTTGGTAATCCTCTTTCATATGCAAATTGCTACAGCGCAAATATAGTAAAATTAAAATACAATAAAAAAGCCCCTGTAACAATTACAGAGGCTTTAAAGGGAATATCGCAGATACTAAAGTGTATTTATTTCGCAGATCTTCTCTTCTCCGAGCTTTATTGCAGCTTCATTCATCGGAATGAGACCATGATGTCTCTCAGGGATTGATTTACGTAACCCTTTGATAACATTTTCATATTTTACAATTGGCTTCTTCTTGAGAAGAGCTCCTAATA
Organism: Bacteroidales bacterium; assembly: GCA_017848635.1. Classification (GTDB taxonomy): domain Bacteria; phylum Bacteroidota; class Bacteroidia; order Bacteroidales; family UBA932; genus JAFIHK01. The sequence continues at coordinate 8,253 of JAFIHK010000036.1, forward strand.
CAATCATATTGTATGCTTTAGAGTTTCCAAGTTCCGAGGAGAGATTGCCGGCATCTATTGTGCAGATGTTGATGTCTTTACGTACTGGCGGTTTGGTAATCCCGTTCGGATCATACAAAAGTAATCCCCCTGGTTTTACACTATTTTCGAATTTGTCGAGCGACTGTTGATTTAAAATAACAGCTGTGTCAAATCTGCTCAGAATAGGCGAACTTATCTTCTTATCACTAAGGATAACTGTTACATTACAGGTGCCACCTCTCATCTCAGGACCGTATGACGGCATCCAGGTAACCTCCTGATCTTGCATAATACCTGAGTAGGCCAGAATCTTACCCATTGATAATACTCCCTGACCACCAAATCCTGCTATAATTATCTCTTCTTTCATATTTCTAATTATTATCTGTCTTTAATATCTCCCAGAGGGAATACAGGAAACATATTTTCTACCATCCATTCGTTTGCTTTAACAGGAGTCATTTTCCATCCAGAGTTGCAGGTTGCAACGACCTCAATGAATGATGTCCCTTTTCCCTGAGCAGAGTTTTCAAAGCCTTTGCGAAGTGCCTTTTTAAGCTTTCTTACAGCCGCGGGAGTGTGGGCAGATTGTCTGGTCACCATACAGGTTCCATCAAGCTGAGCAACGAG
>JAFIHK010000006.1 GCA_017848635.1 Bacteroidales bacterium
CCTTCGTGGCGTGTTATTTCCAGATAGAAGAGAATGGCTCCGGCAGCGGTTACTCCCAGGGAGCTTTCATCTACGCCGAATCCTCTTAATGTTTTGGTGTTGAAATGGTCCAGCAGCTTCTCTTTCGCTGCCTGTTCTGCATATGTCCATTCGTCCAGCGTTGATATGAAAAATTCATTTCCAAATCTCTCTGAAAAGGTGTTTTTAACACTCTTTGGGATCAATATCTCTCTTGGTTTGTATGATGCCAGGAGCAGATCTATATATGACAGAGAGCCTGAGGCAACTCTGAAGGTTCCGGTAGATATATCAAGAAAAGCAACACCCGCCTGGTCTCTGGAGAAAAATAGGGAAGCCAGAAAATTATTCTCCTTATGTGCAAGAAGTTGATCATTGTACGCCACCCCCGGTGTCACCAGTTCTGTAATGCCTCTTTTTACAATTTTTTTTGTCAGTTTTGGATCTTCCAGCTGATCACAAACGGCAACTTTATAACCGGCCCTTACAAGTCTTGGAAGGTAAGAGTCTATCGAATGGTGGGGGAATCCTGCAAGTTCAACTGAAGAGGCAGATCCGTTGGCCCTTTTTGTGAGTACGATACCCAACACCTTTGAAGCAGTTACGGCGTCATCCCCGAAGGTCTCATAAAAGTCACCAACCCGGAATAAAAGCAGAGCATCCGGGTGTTTTGCCTTGATTGCAAAATATTGCTTCATCAAAGGTGTTTCAACTATTTTTTTATCCTCATTCATCCTCACAAAAATACATATTTTTAATTCAAAACTTTATCTTTGTACATTACACATTAATAAATCCGGAAATGAAAAATATATCCTGGTCATTAAGAAAATATGCATTTGTTCTTATGACCTCAATTGTTGTGTCTGGACCTGCTATTGGTCAGGCTTGTACTGAATATCAGTCGTTAACAAAGGAGGAGGCGGCATCGGCTGCTCTTGGAAGGGTAATTAAAGAGACAAAAGCCGTAGGATTATCGGTTGCCGTGGTAAAGGATGGTAAAATCATTTACTCCGGTGCATTTGGATATAAAGATTATGATAACAACGAGTTACTCAAGGAGGATAATATTTTCCGTATTGCATCTATCTCAAAATCGTTTACAGCCACAGCGGTAATGCAGCTTGTATCAAAGGGGAAGTTGTCTCTTGATACAGATGTAAGTGATATTCTCGGATTTACTGTGAGAAATCCTAAATACCCAAATGTTGTAATTACCATAAGGAGGCTTCTTTCTCACACCTCAAGTCTTAATGATTCGGAGGGGTATTTTGACCTGGATGTGGCTAATCCGGCAAAATCGGTGCATTTTTTCAGGGCATATAATGATTACGCTCCCGGAGAGAAATATGAATACTGCAACCTGGGATTCAATATGCTTGGTGCAGCTGTTGAAAAGGCTTCAGGTATGAGGTTTGACAACTATATTAAGAAGAACATAATAGTGCCGCTGGGCCTCTATGCAGGGTTTAATCCTGACTCTCTGGATAGAAGCAGGTTTGCAACTATCTATGAATACAATGCGGAGAAGGATGCATTTACCGCCCAGCCTACCGCATACAGGAGTCGTGCCGAAGAGATAGCTAACGGTTACGTGATCGGGCGCTCTACCCCTATATTCTCTCCGACCGGCGGAATGAAGATATCTGCCCGGGATCTTGCCAGATATATGATTATGCATATGAATTACGGAAAGGGAGAGAATGGTAAAAGAATTATACCGGAAAAGCTCTCAAGGCAGATGCAAACATGGGTGATAAATACAGGCGATGTGGACTTTTACGGATTTGCATTAAGGAGTGCCAACAATCTCATTCCTGGTGAAAAGATGGTTGGACATACCGGTTCTGCTTACGGTCTTTACAGCGCAATGTTTTTTGAGCCTCAAAAGAGATTCGGGATAGTTATGATTACCAACGGGTGCAAGCCGGAGTACAAGAATGGATTTACTACAGTTCAGGGAGAGACAATCAGGGCTTTATACGATATATTTATAAAGTAGTGAGACAGGATAGGAAGAGAGCAAGGTGAAAAAAGTACTTATAATTACATACTACTGGCCGCCTCAGGGTGGTTCGGGTGTTCAACGGTGGCTTAAATTTGTAAAATATTTAAGGGATTATGGTGTCGAACCGATAGTTTATACCCCCTTGAATCCAGAAATGATGGCTGTTGACAAGGAGCTGGAGAGGGAGATCCCTTCGGGGGTGAAGGTTATAAAGAGTAGTATTGTGGAGCCATACTCTCTCTACAAGCTCTTTACCGGTAAAAAGGAGATAAAGCCTGGTTTTATTTCACAAAAAAGCGGAGAGAGCAGCCGGTTTAAAGAGAGTCTCTCGATTTTCTTAAGAAGCAACCTCTTTATACCGGATCCAAAAATGCTCTGGATTGGACCATCTGCACGATTCCTAAAAAAATATCTGAGGGAGAACCCGGTTGATGCAATAATCAGTACCGGACCTCCGCACTCAATGCATCTTATAGCAAAAAGGGTTGCCGGGGCGCTCTCTATCCCATGGATTGCAGATTTCCGCGACCCCTGGACCGGTATGTATAATTTCAAACAGATGAAGAATACCCTCTTAACCGAAAAGATTCATAAAAGGTTGGAGAGGGGTGTTCTTCGAAGGGCAGATAGAGTAGTTGTGGTTACAAACGGAATGAGGGAGGAGATGGTCTCTCTTGGAGCAAAGAGTGTGTCTGTCATAACAAATGGTTATGACGAAAGCGATTTTCCCTCTGTTGGCGGAGCTTTAGACAGGGATTTTACAATTACATACACAGGTCTTTTTTTTAGAGATCGTAACCCGGAGGCACTGTGGCGTGTCCTTGGGCAGATGGTATCTTCCGACTCCGATTTTGCATCTGCTCTTAAAATAAGACTGGCTGGAAACATTGATTCTTCGATTATTGCAGAGATAGGGCAGAGAGGATTGTCCGGAAATCTGGAGGTAAAGAGCTATATTCCGCATAATGAGGCTGTGGCAATGCAGCAGAGTGCGCAGATCCTGCTTCTCTCTTCGGGAATGGAGCCGGAATCGAAGTCAATTCTCACAGGTAAGTTTTTTGAGTACCTTGCCGCCAGGAGGCCTATCCTGGCATTTGGACATTCCGACAGCAATATTGCCGAGGTCCTTGAGGAGACAAGATCGGGGAGGCTGTTCGATTACTCGGAGGAGTCAACTCTGGCGGAGTGGTTGAAAGAGAAATTTTACGATTTTAAGAGGGGAGGAGTTCCTCAAACCGGAGGAGAGATCTCCCGCTTTTCAAGAAGGTCGCTCACAGGCGATATGGTAGATATAATTAATGAGATTACAAGTAAATAGAGCATAAAATGGAATTTTTTAAAAAGTATATGCCGTATATTCTGGCAATTGCGGCGTTTATTATTCTGGCCTACTCTTTTTCTCCACAGGTTTTTGAGGGGAAAGTGGTAAATCAATCCGATATCGCATCGTGGAGAGGGATGGCAAATGAGATCATATCATACAATGAGTCTCATCCGGGAGAAGATCCTGCACTTTGGACAAATTCAATGTTTTCGGGAATGCCCGCAACCTCTATTTCGGTAGTTTACCAGGGAGATTATACCGATTATATCTACAAAGCCCTCTTCTTGGGAGTAAGACCTCCCAGCTATCTGCTTATAAGTATGATAGGAGCTTTTCTTATGTTCCTTGCTTTTGGTGCCAATGTATATGTATCATTCATAGGAGCAATCGCTGTCTCTTTCTGTTCTTACAATTTTCAGATAATACAGGTAGGGCACAACTCTAAAATGGTTGCAATTGCTTTTATGCCTTGGGTAATAGCTGCAATAGCCTATGCATATAAGAGAAGGGCGATACTTGGTTCTCTTCTTTTTGCTCTTGTGCTCAGTTTCCAGATAAAGGCAAATCACCCACAGATAACCTATTACCTTGCAATTATAGTTCTCGGTTATGCCTTGGCTCGCCTGTATGAATCATTTAAAGAGAAGACCCTGCCGAAATTCTTTATGACATCGGCATTGCTTCTGGTTGCAGGGGGGATAGGTATAGCTACCAATATTAATCACCTTTGGCCTACATACGAATATTCAAAATACACAATGAGGGGTGGGTCGGAGCTCACCAAAATAAAGAGCGGTAACGAGGAGGGTGGAGGCCTTGATATTGCATACGCGACACAGTGGTCATACGGTTTTTCGGAACTTCCCAATCTCTTTATACCAAATTATAACGGAGGATCATCTTCGGGAGAGTTGTCCACAGAGAGCTCTACATACAATGTTCTTAAAAGTGCTAACTACCAGGGTGCAGAGCAGGTTATCAAACAGATGCCTCTCTACTGGGGCCCTCAACCTTTTACAGCAGGGCCAATGTATATTGGTGCGATCTCCGTTTTCCTTTTTGTCTTGGGGCTGGCTCTTGTCAAGGGTGCTCTCAAGTGGTGGATAGCAGGTGTGAGTCTCATATCAATTCTGCTCTCCCTGGGCTATCACTTTCTCCCTGCCACCGAGCTGTTTTTCAAATACGCTCCTATGTACAGCAAATTCAGAACTGTTTCAATGATTCTGGTTGTTCTGCAGATTCTTGTTCCTCTCTTGGCATTTCTTGCACTGGATCGCTTCTTTAAAGAGGAGTTGGACCAAAAGAGAGCGAAAAAGGGTCTCATTACGGCGGCGGCGGTGAGCGGAGGGTTCGCTCTTGTTATGCTCCTTATGCCATCTTTCGCAGGTAACTTTACCTCTCCGAACGATTCGCAGCTTCCTGAGCAGATAGCTTCGGCGCTCGTTAGCGACAGGATGGATCTACTTACATCGGACGCACTCCGTTCACTCATATTTGTTATGCTCGCCGCCGCCGCCCTATGGTTCACTCTGCTCGGCAAACTAAAGAAAAGCTACACACTTGTTATAATAGGCGTTCTTGTAATTGCAGACCTTTGGGGAGCCGGGAAGAGATATCTGAATGACGAACACTTTGTAAACAAAACAGATTTTAACAATCAATATGCATTAAGGCCGGTTGATAACGAAATCCTTAAAGATAAAAACCTTAGCTACAGAGTACTTGATGTAAGCATAAATACTTTTAATGATGCACATGTCAGTTTCCATCATAAAACTATTGGTGGATACAGCCCTGTAAAAATGCAACGTTATCAGGATATGATCGATTACCATATATCTCCTGAGATGCAACAAATATCAAAGGATATCAATGGAAGCAAAACGGTAGAAGAGGCCCAGTCCCGTATCGGAAACTATCCTGTGCTGAATATGCTTAACACTAAGTATATTGTGGTTGGAGGAGACTACCCGCCGCTGGTAAACAGCAGAGCATTCGGCAATGCCTGGTTTGTTGACTCAGTTGTTACAGTAAAAGATGCTCTTGAAGAGATTGAATCACTCTCCAAATATAATCTTAAGAGAGTAGCTGTGTCAGATTCAAAATTCTCAAATATTTTTGAGGGGAAATACAACAAAAGGAGAGACGTGGAAAAAATATCTGCCTCAGATTCAACATCTGCCAAATCAGACACGATCGCACTTACCCAATACTCTCCAAACAAACTTAAGTACAAAATAAAATCGGCCAGAGAGAGAGTTGCGGTATTCAGCGAAGTATATTATCCTGCCGGTTGGAGTGCAACAATTGACGGAAAGAGCGCAGATATTTTCAGAGTAAACTATATACTAAGGGCCTTGGTTGTTCCTGCCGGAGAGCATGAAATAGAGTTCACCTACTCTCCCGACTCCATTAGGAAGGGGGCAACATACTCGAGGATCTCTTCGGGACTACTGCTATTGCTTCTAATTTCGGCAATTGGAGCAGAGGTGTTAAACAGACGAAAAAGAGCCGTTAAAGAGTAAAAATGATATAAATATATATTAAAATGAAAAGATATACACTTGCAATTATCTCGCTGTTTCTATTTATATCTCTTGAGGCTCAGGATGTTGTAATACCTCTTTACAAAGGAAAAGCACCGGGATCGGAGAATTGGGGTTATAAAGAGTCCGAAAAGGTAAGCACATCGGGGTCAAAGGTTATTTACAATGTATCTGACCCCACATTAACCCTGTTTCTTCCGGAAAAATCGGTTGCAAACGGAACGGCAATCGTTGTTTGCCCCGGAGGGGGATTCCATTTTCTCGCCATAGAAAAAGAGGGCTATAATGTAGCAAAATGGCTTAACGAAAAGGGTATAACTGTATTTGTGTTGAAGTACAGACTCGTTGAAAGTTTTACAGATGATCCGGTGAAGGAGTATCGTGAAAAATACAGTAAAGGTGATCTGTTCCGTAAATCGGTTGAGCAGATAATTATGATGGATGTTGAAGATGGAAAGGCTGCGGTTGCGTATGTAAGAGCAAATGCAGATAAATATGGAATAGCTCCAAACCGCATAGGAATAATGGGTTTTTCGGCAGGAGGAACCGTTACTGCCGGAGTAGCTCAGACATATGACGAAAAGAGTCGTCCGGACTTTGCAGCACCAATCTACCCATATGTAGGGGGATTCGGCAATCCGGCAGTACCGACAGATGCACCTCCTATTTTCATTGCAGGAACTTCCGATGATCCATACACTTTTTACAAGCAGTGGACAGCTCTCTACGAGAAGTGGACCGATGCAAAAAAACCTGCAGAGTTACATATTTACAAAAACGGAGGACACGGATTCGGTGTAAATAAAAAGGGACTTCCGACAGATGGCTGGATAGATCGTTTCTATGAGTGGTATTTAGGATTAACGTTATAACTAAAGAAGAAACGATTCAAAATTATTTCCTTATTTTGCCTTTCCAAGGCGGAAAGTATTGTTATTTTCTACATATGCTTGTAGATGGTCTTTGAGTTAACCTCTTTGTGATATTTTTCGTAATCCATATCTGTTTTCTGGATATGTGAAGTCCACCATTTTCGCAGGAATTGTGCAATTTTTTTAGGATCGGGAGGAGTAGTCCCAAGGAGGTCAAAATTGTACATTGCTACATTATATATGTACTCCCTGTGAGAGGCTTTGTGTGAGTCAATATGCGGATATCCGAACCGCTGCATATATGACTCCTCTTTTCTGAAGTGTTTCAAAGAGTAGTCTGTCATTCTTGACAGAACTCTGGCAAATTCGGAGTTGTCTTTTTCAAATAAAATGAGATCTACCAAATCGTTATAAATATGTATAAGCTCTTTATGATCTTCATCAACACTTTTATTTCCAATCGACAAACTGTCACTCCATTCGATCTTTGTGAGTTTTTCCATATTAATCTAGAATATTTTAATTAGTCCTATCCCGTTTAGCATTACAATAGAAATTGCAAGCGGGGCAATAAATTTAAGAATTATCATAACCGATCCGAATATAGCTCTGTTCATAGGAATAGTACCACCGCTTGTCATCTCGTCCAGAACATCTTTCCGTTTTAGCTTCCATCCTACAAAGAGAACAACAAGCAATCCTCCCAGAGGCAACATAATATTATTGGAGGCATAGTCAAAGAGATCGAAAATGTTCTTGTCAAATAATCTGAAATTGCTGAAAGCACCTTCCGAGAGAGAGCAGAGTAGACCCGTAATAGCAACAAAAAGAGAAGAATACAATACCGCTGCTTTGCGGCTAAGTTTAAACTCCTCGCAGATGTATGCCACTACAATCTCGAGCATAGATATTGAGGAGGTAATTGCTGCAACGAAGAGAACTATAAAGAACAATAACGAAAACATCTGCCCGAACGGTAGCTGGGCAAATATCTGCGGAAGTGTAATGAATACAAGGCTTGGTCCGGAGGTTGGGCTGACTCCGAAGGCAAAAACTGCAGGCATGATAGCAATACCGGCAAGTACTGCGAAAAGAGTATCTGCAACGACGGTAGTAAGCGACATTTTGCGTATATTCTCCCTCTTGTTTACGTATGATGCATATGTAATAATACATCCCATTCCGAGGCTTAGTGAGAAGAATCCCTGCCCGAGGGCATCAAGAAATGAAGATGCTTTTAGTTTTGAAAAATCGGGATAGAACAGAAAACGCAATCCCTCTTCGGCTCCCGGAAGAGTAATCGAACGCACCAGAAGAATAACTATTATAACAAACAACATAGGAGTGAGAAACTTTGTGTACTTCTCTATTCCATCTTTTATCCCTCCGGCAACGATTAATGCGGTAAGTCCAAGGAAAACGAGGTGCATTACAGCCGGCCTCACAGGGGCTGAGATAAAATTCGAGAAGGTGGCACCCAGAGCGCCGTTATCCTGTTTAAACAGATCCGATGAGAAAGATTGGACTATATATTCAATCGTCCATCCGCCAACTACGCTGTAAAATGATAGAATGGTGAGCGTTACGGCTATGCTGAGGATTCCTATGGAGATGAATACCGATTTTGGAGCCAGCTTTTTAATTGCACCAAGCACATTTGACTGTGAGCGGCGGCCTATTACGAACTCTGCATACATAACCGGAAGCAGCAGAAGTATTACAAAGGCAAGATATATAATGATAAAAGCGCCGCCTCCGTTATTACCTACCAGATAAGGGAATCGCCATAGATTACCCAGCCCTATGGCAGCGCCAGCCAGTGCCACCAATGCCCCGAAACGGCTGCCGAAGCCGTCTCTCTTATTGTTTGTCATCGTGTTAAGTTTATGTTGTTTAACAAAGATATAAATTAGTTTGATTTTAATAACTTTGCAACATTATGGAGAACAGAATTTGTAATCTTTTTAGAATAAAATACCCTGTAATTCAGGGCGGAATGGTGTGGTGCAGCGGTTGGAGGCTGGCATCTGCAGTGAGTAATGAAGGTGGTCTGGGCCTATTGGGTGCAGGATCTATGCATCCCGAGGTTTTAAGAGAGCATATCATAAAGTGCAAAGCAGCAACCAAGAATCCTTTTGGAGTAAATGTTCCGCTTCTGTATCCTCAAATCGAAGAGATAATGAAGATCATTGTCGATGAGGGGGTGAAGATTGTTTTTACATCGGCAGGTAATCCCAAAACATGGACAAATTATCTGCACGAAAGAGGAGTAGTTGTCGCCCATGTAGTCTCCAGCTCAATATTCGCGAAAAAGGCAGAGGATGCCGGTGTGGATGCCATTGTCGCGGAAGGATTTGAGGCCGGAGGGCATAACGGAAGGGAGGAGACTACGACACTATGCTTGATCCCTGCAGTAAGGGAGGCTGTTTCGCTACCCCTTATAGCCGCAGGAGGAATTTGCGGTAAACCTGGCTATAACGCCGCTTTTGCTCTTGGAGCAGATGGAGTGCAGATAGGGACAAGATTCGCTCTCTGCTCCGAGAGCTCTGCTCACGAGAACTTTAAGAATCGGTGTCGCGGACTTAAGGAGGGAGAGACAAAGCTTCTTCTAAAAAAACTGGCTCCTACCCGGCTGGTAGATAATGATTTCTCAGCAGATGTGCAGTCTGCCGAAGCGAGAGGGGAGAGCGCAGAATATCTCAAAGAGCTACTGGGAAAAGGCCGTGCAAAGAGAGGAATTTTCGAGGGAGATCTATCTCAGGGAGAGCTTGAGATTGGACAGGCTGCATCTATGGTAAAAAGAGAGGAGAGTGTTGCAGATATTTTTCGGGATCTTTTTAATTCATAAATGGGACATTTGGGTATAATTGTATAAATAAACCGCTGTTATACAGAGGTATAAGTGCGCCAGCCCATCTTACGCCCAGCTTGCAGTGAACAGGCAGAAGTACAACGGCAAGGAGCTCCAGACGACAGGCAACACAGGGTTTCTGGACTACGGGGCAAGGATGTATGATGATGTGATCGCAAGGTGGAGCGTGGTGGATCCTGAATCAGAGCAATATTCCAATATTTCTCCGTATGCTTATTGTACCAATAATCCGATTAGATATATAGACCCAACAGGTGAATTTCCGATTGAAACAATATGGGATTTCGGCAATGTTCTTTATGACGTAGGCGCAGCTATTGTCAATCACATTAAAGGCAACCACCAAGCGGCAAAATCCAATTGGGCAGATTTGGGTTTAGATGCAGGGGCAATGTTGATACCTTATGTCCCGGCAGGTGCAAGTAAGGTTGTAAAAGGAGGTACAGCAGGTGTTAAAGCCTTGGACAAGGCGGCTGATGTAGGAAAAACAATAGATAAAACAACTGATGCAGGAAAATTAGGTAAATATAGTGATGTCCCAAATCCTAAAAATGTAGGAGCAGGTAAAGCAACAACTGCCTCTCAAAGGAAAAATATTCTAAATGAAAATAGAAAGCAAAATAATGGCGAACTAAGAAGCGATGGTGATGGCAGAAAGCTTAATCAACCTTCAAAATCTGTTAAGGGACAAAAAGCAGATATGAATCAAGCAGAAGTAGACCATATTAATCCTAAATCAAAGGGTGGTTCCAACGATAATTCTAATTTACAAGTATTATCCAAAGAAGAAAATTTAATAAAAGGTAATAGATAATAAACGTATAATTATGAATAAAAAGTTTTCAGACAATTTAAATACAGCAGTTTTCACAACTAAATATATTTTAGAAAAAAGCAGCCCTGTATTATATGTGTTTCATCATGATGATGATGGTGCTTGGTCTTTTTTAGGATGCGAAGATTGCCAAGACAGCGATTATAAGGTTATCTCATTAGAAGAAATGATCAATATTGATAATTCAATATTAGACGTAGCAGATATGCCTTATGGATATTGTGCGAAAAGAGTTGATAAAAATTCTTCGTGGATAATTAAACCTTTTGAAGACAAGTAAATTGTCCGTAGAAAATTCAAAAATAATTAATTTTATCAGCGAAAAAAATACGATAAAATTGTTATGACAATTTCTAACCATTTAAAATAGGACGAGTATAAAGAACATATTTACTTGTTGTAAGAAAAGATTAACGCTTATCTAATGGCAATAAAATCAGAAGTGTGACTTTTACCGTTATTGGAATTTTAGAAAAAATAATTTTCGAATTTACCAATCAGATAATGTACTTTTTCATCTTGCGCATTCACGAGGAATTAACAGCCGATATAGATCCTCATTTCATGAAGCCGTTTCAAACAGAGAAATAGACAAATTAATTTCAGAGAACTTACAAAATAAATATATACAAAATTTATAAATAAATGTATATGAAAACAATTACCTCAATCCTTATTGCTTTAATCCTCATTCTGGTTACAGCTTGTTCCTGTAGGAAAGACACAGATTCTTCAATTGTAAAAATAGATGCTCACAAAAACTACCCTGTCCTGAGCTTAAATCTTTCTGACATTGCAGAGATAAATTATATTCCATTGAAAGGTAGTAGTAACCCTTCTTTAATGTATATATCTAGTGCTGTAATTCCGAGAAACGTGTTTATAACAAAAAACAAAATATTTATAAATGATCCCAATCGAACAGACCCCAAAATTATCGTTTATAATCGCTCTGGTGAACCACTTTATAGAATTGGCCAACGAGGAAATGGACCTGGAGAATATTTGAATCCAGTTAGTTTTATAGTTGACACCATAAGGAATGAAATTTTTATCTGGGATAATACCATTAAAAAAATATATGTATTTGATTTAAACGGATTATTTATAAAATCAAAATCATTTGATAATGGGTGCATTGGCTTAACTAGTAATATTGATAATATAAATAATAACACAATAATGATATTCTCTGGAAACAGTGTCAAAATCAGAGGAGAATGGCTTAGAAAACAATTCGGTGGTGATAAAATTTGGGTAAATGGTGATCGCTCTTTGCTTTATATTAATAAAGACAGTTTGACAATAGAAGAACATCCTGATATAAACTTCGGGAGGCCTGCTCCAGATGTATTACATCTGCATTCTAGTTGTTCTATTTTATCATCAAACGATGGTGCATACATATTTACTTTGCGATCAGATACAACTTTCTTTATTGATCGAAATTTTAAAATAATTCCAAAATTTGTAAATATTACCCGATATAATCAAAATAAATATCGGACGCAGAATAATATCGGGATCTATCCTATCGCGGAATCTGATAGGTATCTATTTCTATCGACTGATATTGGATATGTTTATGATGAGAAAATCGATATAAATGATTTGAAATTTCTCGTATATGATAAAAAAGAAAAACAAATTTATTCTTGCCCTGGAAATATAAAATCTTCAACCAAATCAGAAAGTATGATATTTCAATTTCCCGAAGGTGGATCAATGAATTCAGGATATCACATAAAATCATTTTCTCATTTATACTTTAAAGAAAAATGCGATAATCTTCCTCCACAACTGAAAAAAATAGCCTACAACTTAACAGAGAATGATGGGCCGGTATTGATGTTGATTAAATTCAAAAAATAGTAAATAGGAAATGAATAACGCCATTTTATTAACAAAAGAGAATAGGATTAACGTTGAAATTATAAAATCGTTCCAGCTATTACTTTCGACAATTGATATTTCATTGGACATAATTTCAGCAAAAAAAGAGGTAGAATTGTCATCATATGATATTATTTTTCAATATAATGTCCTTAATCACAAATATATATACAAACCTGTTGTTTGGATCAATAATATAAATGAAAAAATGCAAATAAAGTAATAGATAATTTTTTTATTCCTGACGGAATAATTATAATTGATAATTTCGAGTCAAAACAAAAATATGGCAAAATCTTACCAAAATCTTTATGTAAAACAATAAAACTATTACCTGACACTCAACATTTATTCAAGGGAAAAACAGAAAGGGCACAAAAAATTCTTGTGGATATTGATTTTGCAGATTGCTTTCCCTGTCGGACCCCCTGAATGAAGGACAGAGTCTCTTTGATGTAACCGGAATCGAGAAATACAAAAAAAATCGGCAACAAGAGCGCAGCAAAAACGGCAACAGGAATGCAACGTATTTGATTATTAACCCAGACCTTCGTGTCATAACTTTTAGCAAAGGTATTATGACAGAAAAGGATCGCAAAGCACTCAGTCGACTGATTATGTACGACAAGATCAAAAGGCTCTACGAAGTGGAGCATCGTCCAATCCGCTGGATTGCGCGAGCAATGAATCTGAACTTCAGAACAGTGAAAAAGTATCTGAAGATGGATCAAATAGAGTTCGAGAACTACTCGGACCAAGTAATCAACAGGCGTCATATCCTTGAGCCATACCGGGACTTCATCATCGGGAAGTTGACACTTTATCGGGATACGCCCGCCGCTCAAATGCATGACTGGCTAAAAAGGGGTAGCTTACAGTTTTTATATAAATGTGAACTTATCCAGCTCTCTGGAAGCAGCTACAGGATGAAAAATAGAAAGAGAATCTTCGCCGCAGATGCAGAGTAGCGGTCATGACAGCTAACCTGCATACTAAATAAGGAGAAAATTAAGATAAAACAGAATAAAACTTACCTTTGCTAATGTTGTAGTGTTGTTACTGAAATTAATGCATCATCGTTACCGAAAATGATGTACTCCTGTTCCCTAAATCGCTGCACTCCTTCTTACCGAAAATGTTGTACTCGAAGTTACCGGTAACACTTTGAACAAAAATAAAAAATTTGTAACTAGAAAAGAGACTATGAAAAAGACAAGAATCAGCGAAATACAAATCATCAAAGCCATAAAGGAGTTCGAATCAGGTTCGACTGCAGAAGCAGTATGTAGGGAGTATGGCATATCCAGAGGTACATTGTACTTATGGAAGAAAAAATATTCCGGGATGGAAATGAGCCAGTGACAGCGAAGTTATAGAAGCAATAAGTACGAAGGCAGAGCATTCAAGAGATGGATTTCGTAAGTGATATTTTAACTAGGTGCAATACATTAGGAGATTTATCTCCAAAGGCGTATTTTGAACACATGAAAAAAACAACAGATATAAAAGAGGCTATTTAACAAAACTGTTCAAAAAGACCCTGGCCTAAAATAGGAATTCTGACAATCAAAAAATTGACATATACAACTGTCATCCCGATAAGGATTTGTTTGATGGTCTGGTTTCCGGGAGTATTACAGAGAATGAACTTTTTCGAACACTACGAACTCGAAAGGGTGTTCGAACTTCTCGCCGCGATTGAATGATTCTCGGTTGATCTCCCTCCATTGAGAGAAATCGATGTGAGGAAAGAATACATCGGCATCTTCTACCGTAATGTGGACAAAGGTTATATATAGCTTTGAGGCATATGGAAGCATCTCTCTGTACAACTCGCCCCCCCCGATAATAAAGACCTCTGCCTTGCACACCTGAAGCTCCTTGAGAGCCGCCTCAACAGAGTGATATACCTCTACCCCGGGAGCACTCTTCAGGGTACGGCTGATAACAATATTCCTACGCCCGGGCAGTGGCTTTCCGATTGATTCGTAAGTTCTTCTGCCCATAATTACAACTGAACCCAGAGTGGTCTTCTTGAAGTATCTCAGATCTTCGGTAATATTCCAGAGCAGATTATTATTCTTTCCTATTGCACCATTGTCGGATATAGCTACGATTATATTCATTACAAAATCAAAGGGGGTAATAAAATGTTAAACAGCTATGGGAGCCTTTATACCCGGATAAGGGTCATATCCTTCGAGGCCGAAATCATCATATTTAAAATCAAAAATTGATTTAACGTCCGGATTTATCTTCATAAACGGCAGTGTTCTGGGAGCTCTGGATAGCTGAAGGTCAACCTGATCCATGTGGTTCAGATAAATATGCGCATCACCGAAGGTGTGAATAAACTCTCCGGGACGATATCCGCATACCTGAGCAACCATCATCGTGAAGAGTGCATATGATGCTATGTTAAACGGCACCCCGAGGAAAACATCTGCACTTCGCTGGTAGAGCTGGCAGGATAGCATCCCGTCTGAAACATAGAACTGCACCATAGCGTGGCAGGGGGGTAGGGCCATTTTATCGAGATCGCCTACATTCCATGCCGAAATTATGTGGCGGCGAGAATCGGGATTCCTCTTAAGCCCATCTATTAAAATGGAGAGCTGATCGATATTTTTACCTTCGCCGCAACTCCAGGAGCGCCATTGGTGCCCGTAAACAGGTCCGAGATCACCATTCTCATCGGCCCACTCGTCCCATATCGTAACGCCATTGTTGTTTAGATACTTGATGTTGGTGTCCCCGTTGATAAACCATAAAAGTTCGTATATAATCGACTTTAAATGAAGCCTCTTGGTAGTAAGAAGCGGAAATCCATCTTCGAGGTTGAAGCGCATTTGGTAACCAAAAACGCTTTTGGTTCCGGTTCCGGTTCTGTCGCTTTTAACAGTCCCGTTTTCAAGTATATGACGAAGTATATCTAGATAAGCTTTCATTTTACAGGGTAATGCTTTGCAAATATAGCTATTTAGTATATTTGTGAACTTTATAAGGGGAAGAAAATTTTAATGATATGAAAAAGAGTTTTTTTAAATTTAGCGTAACTGCAATTGCATTATTACTTATAGTTTCTTGCAGCACGGTAATGATTACGGGACGCAAACAGTTTCTGCTTTTTAGTCAGGGGGAGATAACCTCACTCAGCGAGGCATCCTATAAGGAGATATCTGCAAAGGCAAAACCATCTGCCAATAAAACCTACCTGAGTATGGTTACGAAGGTTGGTAAGGACTTAACTACGGCTGTGGGGATTTATGCCAAAAAGAACGGGATGGAGAGTGTGCTTGAGGGGATAAACTGGAAATTTGAGGTGTATGAGAGTGAAGATGTTAATGCATTTTGCCTCCCAAGCGGGCAGATAGTGTTCTATTCCGGGATAATGAAGTATGCGTCAACACCCGATATGATTGCCGTTGTTATGGGACACGAAATTGCACACGCTATTGCTCGTCACGGAAATGAAAGAATGAGCCAGGAGGCTGTGACAGGTGCTGTAGGACAGGCTGTTGGAGCTGTTTTGGCTACAAAAAGCGAAAAGAATCAGGCACTATTTCAAACAGCATTCGGGCTTGGATCTCAGCTTGGGATCATCCTTCCGTATTCAAGGAAGCACGAATATGAAGCCGATCGTATTGGTTTGACATTAATGGCAATGGCCGGATATAATATAAATGCAGCACCTCTCTTTTGGGAGAAGATGAGCAGTGCTTCAAAATCCTCTAAAATTGAGTTCTTCAGCACACACCCTTCCGATGAGAGCAGAATTGCCGAAATCAAGAGATATCTGCCTGAGGCTGCAAAGTTCGCAGGCGTTAAATAATTGCTATATTTGCAGGTTGAAAATTAATATTACCAGAATATGTTCAGAACACACACTTGCGGAGAGTTAAGACTTTCGGATTCCGGCAAAAGCGTTACACTGGCCGGATGGGTACAGAGAATCAGAAAAATGGGGGGCATGAGCTTCATCGATCTAAGGGATCGTTACGGAATTACACAGTTAGTGGTAGATGATTCGGTATCAAAAGAGCTTAATGAAACGGCAGAATCGCTTGGTAGAGAGTATGTTATCCAAATCAAGGGTGTTGTTGTTGAGCGCAGTTCAAAAAACGGCAAAATTCCTACCGGCGAAATTGAGGTTAGAATCAATGAGATGAAGGTTCTTAACCAGGCTGTTACTCCTCCGTTTACAATAGAGGATGACACCGACGGAGGTGAAGATATAAGGGCAAAATATCGTTATCTGGATTTGAGACGAGGACCGCTTCAGAGGGCTCTTGCCCTGAGGCACCAGGTTGCCCAGGAGGCCAGGAGATTCCTCTCCGATGAGGGTTTCATTGAGGTAGAGACTCCGGTTCTTATGAACTCAACCCCAGAGGGTGCAAGGGACTTCGTTGTTCCTTCCAGAATGAACCCGGGAGAATTTTATGCATTGCCGCAGAGTCCGCAGACCTTCAAGCAGCTATTGATGGTTGCCGGATACGACAGATATTTTCAGATTGTTAAGTGTTTCCGTGACGAGGACCTCAGAGCCGACAGACAGCCTGAGTTTACGCAGATTGACTGCGAAATGTCTTTCGTTGAGAGAGAAGATATCCTCACCACTTTTGAGGGAATGGCAAAATCGCTGTTTAAAAATGTTTTGGGGAGAGAGTTTTCTGAGCAGTTCCCGAGAATGTCCTACTCCGATGCGATGAACTTTTATGGTTCAGATAAATCGGATATCAGGTTCGGAATGAAACTGGCAGAGATCACCTCTATGGTTAAGGGGCACGAATTCTCACTCTTTGATACTGCTAACTATGTAGGCGGAATTGCTGTTTCCGGCGGAGCAGAGTATACCCGTAAGCAGATAGATGAGCTGACCGAGTGGGTAAAGAGACCTCAGATAGGAGCTAAAGGGCTGCTATATATTCGTCTTGGAGCCGACGGTGCTAAATCGTCTTTCGATAAATATTTTACTCAGGAGGAGATAAAAGCTATCGCTGAAAAGTGTGGAGCTGTTAACGGGGATCTTGTTCTGATTATGGCTGGAGAGAAGAGGGATAAAACCCAGGAGGCGCTCGGAACACTCCGGATTGAGATGGGTAACAGACTTGGATTGAGAAAAAAAGATGAGTTTGCTCCACTTTGGGTATATGATTTTCCGCTTTTAGAGTGGGACGACGAGACACAGAGATTCTATGCAAAACACCATCCGTTTACCTCCCCTAAACCGGAGGATCTGGATAAATTCTTTAGCAACAAGAAGGAGGATCTGGAGCAGGTTTTCGCGAATGCATATGACTTTGTACTTAACGGAACCGAGATTGGTGGAGGATCGATAAGAATTTATGATTCGAAGGTGCAGCAGAGAATGTTCGAAGTTCTGGGATTCAGCGAAGAGGATGCTCAGAGGAAGTTTGGTTTTATAATCAACGCATTCAAATTTGGAGCCCCTCCTCACGGTGGTATCGCCTTTGGTTTCGACAGATTCTGTTCTCTCTTCGGAGGTCAGGAATCTATCAGGGATTATATTGCCTTCCCTAAAAACAATTCGGGAAGAGATGTAATGCTCGATACTCCGGGTAAAATAGATGAGGCGCAGATGAATGAGCTGTTCATAAAGAGCACATGGGTTCCTCCTGTTAAATAGCAGATAATTAATAGAATATATAATGAATATTCAGCAACTTGAGTACATAGTTGCGGTTGACAGGCTAAAGCATTTTGCCAAGGCTGCCGCAGCGTGTAATGTGACTCAGCCTACCCTCTCTATGATGATTCAGAAGCTTGAGGAGGAGCTGAATGTGGAGATCTTCGACAGAAGTAAATCTCCTGTATCTACAACATCCATCGGGGAGGTTCTTGTGAACCAGGCCAAGGTTATACTTTTTAATGTCGGGCAGATGAGGGAGATAGCCTCGGTCAACAGAAATAGTATTACCGGAGCACTGAGACTCTCTATAATTCCGACTGTGGCACCATATCTCCTTCCAAAGTTATTTACACAGCTCAGGGAGTATCTGCCCGACCTTAAGTGCAGAGTCTCCGAAATGAGGACCGATGTTATAATTGAGAGGCTCAGGAATGCAGAGATTGACCTGGCTATTCTCTCCACACCGCTGGATATTCCGTCGCTCCTAGAGATACCTATATATTTCGAGAGATTTATGGCCTATGTCTCTCCCGATGAGGAGCTCTATAAAAAAGTGGAGATAACCGGAGAGGATCTGCAGATGGAAAAATTATGGGTGCTTGAGGAGGGTCACTGCTTCCGTGCGCAGATACTCAATATATGCCATAAGGAGAATATATCCAGGCAGCAGTATGAGGCGGGGAGTATTCAGAATCTTGTAAAGGTGGTGGATCTCAACGGGGGTTATACTCTTATTCCGGAACTGCATCTGGAGAATCTGTCGCCTGAACAGCTTAAAAATGTTCGCAGATTTGCGGGGAATGAACCTCGAAGAGAGATATCTCTCGTTTTCAGACAGGACTTTGTAAGGGAACGTCTTTTGAATGAGATGGTTAATTGTATTAAAAACATCATTCCTGAGGATATGATGGATGAGAGGCTCTCTAAATTCAGAGTAAAACTTTAAATGACAAAATATTATGAGTCTTGAGTTAAAGATTAACGAGCATATCAAAGAGGCTATGCTCGCAAAGGAGAAGGTGAGACTGGAGTCTCTAAGGGCAATCAAATCGGCAATTCTCTTGGCTAAGACGGCTGAGGGGGCAAATGGTGAGGTATCCGATGCCGAAATTGTTAAGATGATTCAGAAAATGGTTAAACAGAGGAGAGAGACTGCCGATATCTATAATCAGCAGAATCGTCCTGAACTGGCCGAAAATGAGCTTGCCGAAGCCGGATTTATGGAGGTTTATCTTCCTAAGCAACTCTCGGCAGATGAGCTTGAGAGTGCTCTTAAAGCAATTATCGAGAGGGTTGGAGCAAAACAGCCATCCGAAATGGGCAAAGTTATGGGAGTGGCCTCCAAAGAGTTGGTCGGACTGGCCGACGGCAGAATTATCTCCGAAACAGTAAAAAAGCTGCTCTCCTGAGCAGCTTTTTTTATAATTATAATTTCGTTTTTTTTATTCCTAAGGACTGGACTCTAATAGTTCAGAATCTCTACGATTTTGCCTGCCAGATCTCTGAATGCCTGACCATCGGGTCTGTTGCTCAGAGCTACCGGCTCACCGTTATCGCCACCCTCTCTTATCGACTGAACGATAGGGATCTGCCCGAGGAGCGGAACTCCAAACTTTTCGGCCATTCTCTTACACCCCTCTTTACCAAATATGTAGTATCGGTTTTCTGGCAGCTCCTCCGGAGTGAACCAGGCCATATTTTCGATCAATCCAAGTACGGGTTTCTCAACATTTTTACTTCTGAACATGTTGATTCCCTTTTCAACATCGGCAAGAGCAACATCCTGAGGGGTGCTTACCACAACTGCTCCCGATAGGGGCAGATCCTGAACTGTGCTGATGTGAATGTCTCCTGTTCCAGGAGGAAGGTCGATTAAAAGGAAATCCAACTCTCCCCATCTTACCTGCAAGACCATCTGTTTAAGGGCGTTGCTGGCCATTGGGCCTCTCCATATGAGGGGCTGGCCGGGAGGGGAGAAGTAACCGATGGACATCCACTTCACTCCATACTTTACAATGGGGATAATAAGCTCTTTATCATCTATATCGGCAACCTCAGGGTGAGCATCTTCGGTGGAAGTCATAATCGGCACCGAAGGTCCGTAAACATCGGCATCGGCCAGCCCCACCCTGTAACCTGCCTTTGCAAGCGCAACTGCAAGATTGACTGCAACCGTAGATTTGCCTACACCACCTTTACCTGATGCTACTGCTATAATGTGAGCAACATTCTCAATCTGTTCCTGGCCCAGTTGGAGGTTTACTCTCTTCTCGATCTTCCTCTCTCTGACCAGCTCCATAATATTGATTTTTATTGACGGGTCCGGGTACACAGCTCTTACAGCTTGTTCGCAGCTCTTTTTTAATTGTGCAGATAGTGCATCGGGAGATGGGAAGACAAGTTTGAACCTTATTTTGCCATCCTCTGTTTTGATATCCTCAACCATTCCCAGCTCTATAACGCTCTTCTCCTTAGCAGGATGAATAACGCTGCGCAGGGCATCCTCTATAATTTTTATATCCATAACATATTTAAAATTGTTCAAAGTTAGGGATTTTATTACTTTTATGTCAATATTAACATTTAAGATATGAAAAGGTTCTCTTTGTATACTCTGCTTACTATTTCGATGCTGATTGTAAATATAGGCTTGTCAGCTGCCTCATTTAACGGTGCAGATTTGAAAGATAATAGGGTTGTTTATACTGCTCAGGATTCGGTGATTTTCCAAAAATATGTTGCATATATGGCAGATAAGAGAGAATTGCCTCTTAATGAAACCATTATAGCAACGGCAAAGTTCTTTTTAGGGACTCCATATGTGGCGAACACTCTTGAGAAGGAGCCGGAGAGTCTTGTTGTAAATTTGAGGGAGCTTGATTGCACAACTTTTGTTGAGACCGTATTTGCACTGAGTCGTACAATAAAGTTGGATGCACCTACTTTTGATAATTTTTGCAATAATTTACGTACCATAAGGTACAGAGGTGGTGTTATTGAGGACTATACCAGCAGGTTGCACTACTCTACCGACTGGATCTACGATAATGAACAGAGAGGTATTATGAAGGATGTTACCAGGGCTGCCGGAGCAAGAAGGTTAAAACTGGATCTCTACATAATGTCAAAGACTCCCGATACCTATAAACAGCTTAAAGGGAGACCTGAACTTACCGAAAAAATAAAAGCGAAGGAACGTGAAATATCTGCCCGTAAGCACTACTATATCAAGAGCCGTAAGATTGACAGGAAAAGTAAGAGAATTGAAGATGGGTGCATGGTTGGTTTTGTAACCACAATTCCCGGAATTGATCTCTCACATATGGCAATAGTCTACCATGTCGATGGTAAACTAACCTTTATTCATGCATCATCTTCGCTAAAAAAGGTTTGCATAAACGAGTCAACAATGGGGCAATTTGTGAAGGGGTCCAAGAGGAATACAGGAATTGTTCTCGCCAAGCTTCAGTAACATACGGTCGGATTCAAGCGGCTTATTGCCTACTTTACAACCTCGTCCAGCAGTTTGACAAGTGAGGCAAACTCCTCTTTTTCAAATCCCTTTCCCGCGTATATCACCTTCCCCTCTTTGTCTATGACATAATTTCTGGGGATAAGCGAAGCTGCATATTTTGAATATATAGCTCTTCCTTCGTCGGCGTACATCGGGAAAAGAAATTTCTTCTTCTCCTTAAAAGCTGTAACCTCTTTTTGAGTATGCTCTCTTCCGAAAATAAGAAGACGGAAGTTGTTGTTATTCTTATACTTTTCCCAAACATCGGATTGAAGTACCGGTAATTCGGCATTACAAGGACCGCACCAGGTGGCAAAAAAGTTTATCATAACGACCTTTCCTCTTAGATCGGAGAGTTTATATGTCTTTCCATTCTCATCGCTGAATTTAAAATCGGAAGCCATCTGCCCCACTTTTACAAAGTCAGGATCGGCAGGAGTCTGAGCCGGAACCGGAGGATTTGTCTGGGCAGTTATTGTTGCCGATGTAATAATAAGTACTATAAGGAGTAATGATTTTTTCATAAACACGATTTTATTATATACAAAAATATTAATTTTAATGAACCAAAATGAACTGAACTTTAAAATATTTTTAAAATTCAAATCAGGAACTTTACTATAGTAACTCAAATCATTTAACAGACGATGGATTATTTATATAATTACTCTAAAAGATGGTTACTATTTACAGGAGCGATATGTTTCATAACAATTTTGTACGCTCAAAGTACTGGTAATGTCAAACAGACAAAGAACAGTGATGAGGGTGTTACCATCGGAGGAATTACCTGGGCAACGCGAAATGTAGGTGCACCTGGGACATTTGTTGAAAAGTACTGGGAAACAGGGATGTACTATCAGTGGAATAAAAGAGTTGGCTGGAGTCGTGAATGTGATGAGGAGGGTTATCCATATTACTCTATTCCGGATGGAATTAAATGGGATGACTATCATAACTGGGACTCCGATATTAATCCGTGCCCCGATGGCTGGCGTATTCCATCTATGAATGAATATGAGATACTATTAAGTGCAATGGACTCTGCAAGATCAGTCGAAGCGGGAGAGATGTTTCATAAAAAGGCCGGGATGTATTTTTACTCAAATAACAGAAATATTTTTTTGCCCTATGGAGGGATGAGAGATGCGGCATCGGACGGTAAATTATATAGTGAATATAATGGAAGTCCCCTTCATTACTGGTCAAGTACTACAAACAGCAAGCACACAGCTAATGCATGGTGTCTGACTACCTCTAACGGTCACTTTGGCTTTTTGGATAATTTTAAAAAGAAAGGCTTTTTGATTAGGTGTGTAAAAAGCAGATAAATAGAACACTTTCAAGTCATATAAGATATGTTGATTATAGTATTTATATGTCTGATAATTATTTTTGTCTTAGTAGATATTGTTGTTACAAGAGTATTTAAGGGCAGGATCAAGCTATCACTATTGAGATCAATCTTTATATACCCCTTTGTTGCCATTTTGATAGCATATTGTTTTGACTTAAAAGCGAGTAGACCTCATGTTTATATACATGATGGTAAATATGGTTTTAAAACGAAGTTCAATATTCTTCATTCGGCAGAATACTCATCCATAGATACAATGCCAGGTATTTTCTCATACCAATTTTCATACAGGCCTCGAGGTAATAAAATTGATATATACTGCAAAGAGATATATTTAGCAAAAGATTCTTTAGACAGGGTTGATATATATGTAAAGCAGTATAAAAGAGATGGGCCAAAAGAATTCTTGCTATGCCTGATTAATGATTGCGACTCTGTAAATATTTTTCATGATAAAGTGAACTATTCTCTCCCAAATTTGCCACAAACTGGTACTTTCCCTCTTGACAGGATCGTTTATTATAAGGGGGGTTATATTGATACAATCTTCGTTAATGGGAGTGATGAGAGACCAAAGCTTATCAGATGCCCCTGGTATAGATTTCAGAGCGCCATATTTGTTAACACAGATCCATTCTAGAGAATAATATGAAAAAGATTTTAAATTTCAAAAGTATAATCACACTTCTATTTACATTCACTCTTAGTGCAGTAATAGATTCTCAGAATACAAGCAGGGTCCCTACTAAGTACTACGACCCTGGAGTCATTATCGGTGGAATTACGTGGGCCACCCGGAATGTTGGAGAGCCGGGTACTTTTGCGGCAAGACCGGAAAGTTCCGGTATGTTTTACCAGTGGGGAAGCAATGTTGGCTGGAGTGCCACAGATCCTCTGGTTAGCAGTAATGGTGGAAGATCATGGGTTGATATAGACTCTCCTGGTGAAAAATGGACATCTGCCAACGACCCCTGTCCCGCAGGGTGGCGCATACCAACCGGATACGAAATGTCAATACTTATTGGATCCGGTCACAGTTGGACATCAAACTACAACAACACAGGCGTTGCCGGTCGTCTTTTCGGTACTGCTCCCAATCGCATTTTCACACCTGCGGCCGGGGTTCGCAATTATAGTAATGATAATACAGGCAAGTTAGGTTATTCAGGTAGTGATTTCGGAGTATGGTGCAACACTATTGAGGTGTTTTTAAAAGTTGAAAATGACGACACATATGTTTCTCAAGTTAGTAAACATACTGGCTTGAATGTGCGCTGTGTAAAGTTGGACAAACAAATGGGAATGAGTTCTACTGATGACAAGGGAGTAACTATAGGTGGGGTTGTCTGGGCGACACGAAATGTGGACAAACCCGGTACTTTTGCAGCAAGACCGGAAAACCCAGGTATGTTTTATCAGTGGAATATACGGGTGGGCTGGAATGCAGATGAATTGATCAACAGTAATGGTGAAAGAACTTGGAATGAATACCAGTCACCACTTATGAAATGGGAAACTGCAAATGATCCCTGCCCGGCCGGGTGGCGTATACCTACCGAGGAGGAACTGAAAGTATTGATAAATATAAATAGTGTGTGGACTGGAGATGGACGATTGTTTGGTAATTTCCCCAATCAAATATTTTTACCAGCTGCAGGCCATCTTTATTCATCAAAATTTTATAAATTACGGCATCAGGGAACGGGAGTGGGTACATACACTGCTTCCACTAAGCCATATATAGAGCCGGGAGA
>JAFIHK010000037.1 GCA_017848635.1 Bacteroidales bacterium
ACGGATTTGATGGTTTATGAATTCGGAAAGGCTCTATCATTCTCCGGAGAGATATCCGACAATGAACTTGCTGAGCTGCCGCTCCCTTTGTTCAGGCTTGAACGCCCAGGTGACAGGGTAAAGATAAAACTTAAGGCCGATCTCATTGAGTCAACCTCTCCAAGAGTTCACGGATTGGTAATGCATGAAATACTATCTGAAATCAAATGTGAAGATGAACTGGATGAGGCTATTGCCAATAAAGTTGCAAGCGGTGACATTGACCTGACAAGAGGAGAGAGTATTAAAAATGAACTTCTCTCTTTACTGGCGTCTGTAAGGGAGAGAGGGTGGTTTACCGGTCGTTTCAGGGTGATGAATGAGTCTGAGATCATACTTCCTGGCGGTGGCCTCCAGAGACCGGACAGAGTTATGATTGAATCCGCAGAGGATGGAGGATTAAAAAGCGTTGAAATTGTGGATTTTAAGTTTGGTGAACTAAAGAGTAAAAAACATCTGAGGCAGATAGAGGAGTATGTAACAACACTATCCCTAATGGGATTCAGAACAGTTAAAGGATATATTTGGTACGCTTCGGATGGTCAGATTTTAGAGGCCAGATAGGCTTCAATGTCATGAAGCGCTCCATCTTTTATTAATACTCTTTTGCCGGAGTCAAGCAGATAGAGTGAGGGAGAGGGTCTAAGGTCGTATAGCTGATTGTTCATGATCTCCTCCCTGAAATCGTACCCACTTATCCAATCGCTATCCAAATCGGCCAAGCCTCTCTTAAATCTTGTAGAGCTGTTCTCAGCTAATACCGCGAATATCTTTACCTTTTCCGATTTCAGAACCGGACTCACTTTCATTCTCTCAATAGTCTCTCTGCAGTGCCCGCAATCGGGGTCGAATAGTAACAGAACGGTGAATTTTGAATCAACCGATCTTAATGATATTGTTTTCCCTGTTAAATCTTTTATAATGATGTTGTTGGCGATATTTCCAACTCTGTTTTGCCCGATCATATTCTTCTGAAACTTGTATCTCTCCCTCTCCGCAACCGGTATTACAGCTGCTGAAAGCGCTGAATCTATAACCATTTCGTAGAGCTCTTCATCCTTTATCGGAGAGTCCGGATGGTAGTAGTTGTATTCAATCAGTGATAGAAATTTCTCTCTGGTTTTTGGAGCCGACTTTAACAGCGTCTCTATGAATGATGAGAAGAGAGCTTTACTCTCCCCGTCTTTAAGCTCTTTTACCAGATCCAGGTAGTTTAATAGTGGAGCGGCAGTATATGAAGAGCTGTCCAAAAGTGTGGTATCGTTGAAATTGTAGTTGACCCAATAGGATTTAACCAGATATTTGCCTCTCTCTCTCGCATCCTTAATTGCGGTAGGTATTTGAGGGATCTCAAGTTTGGGTCTTATATGTGTGGTTGAGCGAAAATTCTCCTCCTCGTTTCTGTTGTTATTTGCACAACCGGCAGTGATAAACGCCGACAGTGTAATAATCGCTGCAATATGAGGTTTCATAAACATATTAGGGTTAAATTTGTTATATCAAAGTTAAAAATTCTAAGTCAAATGATGAAATCCGATATAGGTCTTATAGGTCTTGCAGTTATGGGAGAAAATCTTGTTCTTAATATGGAGAGCAAGGGTTACAGAGTCTCTGTATTTAACCGGACTGCAAATGTAATGCACAAATTTATCGCCGGAAGGGCAGATGGTAAAAATATTGCAGGTTTTGAAAATCTTGCCGATTTTACAGACTCTCTCAAATCACCAAGAAAGGTTATGATGATGGTTAAAGCGGGAGATGCTGTGGATCAGTTAATCGAAACACTCATACCACTTCTCGACAAGGGGGATATTATAATTGACGGAGGAAATTCAAACCACGCAGATACTACACGACGTGAAAGCTATCTGAAAAGTAAAGGCTTTCTTTATGTAGGCACCGGAGTCTCAGGAGGAGAGGAGGGTGCTCTGAAGGGACCTTCAATAATGCCCGGAGGGAGTGAGGAGGCGTGGCCTCACATCAAGGAAATTTTTTGTGACATCGCTGCAAAGGCTCCGGATGGTTCTCCGTGCTGTGACTGGATAGGTCCGGGAGGATCGGGACACTTTGTAAAAATGGTGCATAATGGTATTGAATATGGTGATATGCAGCTTATTGCAGAAGCCTATTCGGTATTAAAGGGGCTTGCAGGGCTCGACAACAACTCAATTTCGAAACTTTTCGAACTCTGGAATGGCGGTAAGTTGCAGAGCTATCTGATTGAAATATCTGCCAAAATAATGTCTCATAAAGATTCTGACGGGTCATATCTAATTGATAAAATTGTGGACAGGGCCGGCCAGAAGGGAACAGGAAAACTATCTGTCACAAATGCTATGGAGTTGGGAATATCACTTAATCTCATCTCATCTGCTGTCTTCGAAAGGAGTATCAGCTCACGAAAAGAGTTGAGGGTAGAGGCTGAATCTCTTCTCTTTCCCGACGGAAGAGAGCCCGGAAATAAAATCACTATATCGGTAGATGATATTCACGATGCACTTTACGCTTCAAAAATAGTATCTTATGCTCAGGGATTTGATCTTCTCAGAGAGGCATCTGCCAGTTTCAGCTGGAACCTGGATCTTGCTTCTATCGCAAGAATATGGAGAAACGGTTGTATAATAAGATCTACTTTCCTTAATAAGATTTCTGATGCATATAGTGCTGAACCTCATCTCAAACATCTCCTTTTCGACAGTTATTTCAAAGAGGAGCTATTGGATGCACTTGAGGGTTGGAAAAGAGTTGTGGTGACTGCCACAAACAATAACTCTGCGTTACCTGCATTCAGTTCGGCACTCAACTATCTCTTCTCATTATCAACAGGCAGGCTGCCATCAAACATGCTACAGGCACAGAGGGACTTTTTCGGAGCTCATACATTTGAGAGAGTCGACAGACCTGCAGGGGAGTATTTTCATGAAAACTGGACCGGTGAAGGCGGTGATACTGTTTCAGGAGTTTATAATGTTTAGATTTAATTGATAATGAGGCAGATAATTGTAATATTCGGAGCATCGGGCGATCTGACAAAAAGAAAGCTTATTCCTGCATTATATATGCTTGATAAAGATGGAGATAGGGGAGCTGATTATCGGATACTTGGAGTTGGAAGGAGCGTATACGATGGTGATTCATATAGGGCATATATAGAGAGCGAACTCACTAAATATGTTAAAAATCATGAGCTTGATGATAGTAAAGTGAGGAGATTTATTGGGAAGATTGACTATTTGTCAATGGATCCATCAGATATCAACGAGTACAATAAGTTGCGGGAGAGGCTTGATAGTTTGAGTATAAATGGCAGTGCAGATAGTTATTTATACTACTTTTCAACTCCTCCAAAGCTATACAAGGTAATTCCATCATTTCTTGCTTCGGCAGGGCTGGCAAAGGAGGAGCCTGGAGGTGGCTACAGACGTGTAATTGTAGAGAAACCTTTCGGATATGACCTTGAATCTGCAACGTCAATCAGCAGAGAGATCTGCCGATATTTTAACGAAAATCAGATATACAGAATTGACCATTTTCTCGGCAAAGAGACTGTTCAGAATATTATGGCTCTCAGGTTTGCAAATGGAATATTTGAGCCGATCTGGAACAGAAACTATATTGAGAGGATTGAGATAACAGCAGTGGAGAATCTGGGTATTGAAAAAAGGGGTGGATACTATGAGGAGACAGGTGCTCTGAGAGATATGGTTCAGAACCATCTTATCCAGTTGGTTGCCCTTTGTGCTGCAGAACCACCTGTTTCATTTACAGAAAAGGAGTTCAGAGATGAAATTGTTAAGGTTTATCGTTCGATAAAACCCTTCTCTAAGGAGGATATTGAAAAGAGTGTTGTGAGAGGTCAGTACACCTCTTCGGAGAGAAACGGAGAGTATATCAAAGGCTACAGAGAGGAGGCTGGTGTAGACCTTTCTTCTCATACAGAGACCTTTGTTGCTATGAAACTTGAAATTGCAAACTGGCGTTGGAAAGGTGTACCTTTTTATATCCGTACAGGTAAACATATGCCTACAAAGGTTACGGAAATTGTTGTTCACTTTAGAAAGACACCGCACTATCTGTTTAATAATCTGCCGGAACAACCGGTTTCAAATCAGTTGATTATCAGGATTCAGCCAAACGAAGGGGTGCTTCTGAAATTTGCTCTCAAGCAGCCGGGCAGAGGGTTTGAAATCAAACCTGTCTCAATGGATTTTACATATGATTCTCTTGGGGGACTGCCTACAGAAGATGCTTACATGAGGCTTATTGAAGATTGTATGTCGGGAGATCCGACTCTCTTTACAAGGAGCGACGCTGTTGAGCAGAGCTGGAAAATATTTGATCCTG
This sequence comes from Bacteroidales bacterium, assembly GCA_017848635.1. Classification (GTDB taxonomy): domain Bacteria; phylum Bacteroidota; class Bacteroidia; order Bacteroidales; family UBA932; genus JAFIHK01. The sequence continues at coordinate 4,384 of JAFIHK010000037.1, forward strand.
TAATTAAATACTGGAATGAAAACAAGACTCCTCTATATGGATATCCTGCCGGAACCTGGGGACCATTGGAGAGTGATTTGCTGATGGAGGGGGGAGCTACCTGGACTAATCCTTGTAAAAATCTGACCAACACCGATATATATTGTGAATTATAGTATGAGCCAAAGTAGTATAAAAATATCTGACGAAGCCTATTCTCTAAGTCTTAAACTTTGTGAGATGTCTACATCTTCTATGGGGAGATTTTCTCTTGCACTTTCGGGCGGGTCTAGCCCTCTCTCTCTCTTCCGGTTATGGAGGGGAGAGTTTCTGGAAAAGATACCGTGGAGTAAAATAGATATATATTGGGTTGATGAGAGATGCGTGCCTTCGGAGAGCAATGAAAGTAATTTTGGAGTAGCCGAAAGAGAGATTTTAAATATAATTGAGAGTGAGGGAGTAAGATTTTTCCCTATTGACGGAGTTGCTGATCCTGAGCTTGAAGCTATGAGATACTCTCAACTGGTCAACTCTAATCTTAAAACCAACAAAGTGAATCTCCCTGTATTCGAAGGTGGTGAGTTTAATCTTAAATCTGTCGAGATTCCGATATTTGATTTTGTTATTTTGGGGATTGGAGATGATGGCCACACATCCTCCATTTTTCCCGGTTATACAGAACTTCTCTACTCCGACAAAACATATCTGCACACTGTTAATCCTTACAATGGCCAAAAAAGGGTTGCGCTTACAGGATTTCCGATAGAGTTTGCTAAATTTGCGGCGTTTTATGCGGAGGGTGAGGCAAAGAGCAGCATTGTTGCCAAGGCTCAAAATATAGTTGCCAATGCCGGTTTAGCCGGTGGCAATGGGCTTTATGATCTGAACTATGTCGATTTCCCTGTCGCCGATTTACTATTAAGATCTAAAAGGGCAAAAATCTATTATGGGAAGTAAGAAGGCACTCATTTTTGATATGGATGGGGTAATTGTGGATACCATTAATTTTCACTACCTGGGTTGGAAAAATTATCTTAAAAAGTGGAATATTGATCTGCAAATGGAGCAGTTTAAAAATGAGATGTTCGGAACTCCAGGTCACGAAGCTATTAGAAAACTTATTGGTGGAGATCTCTCTTCGGAGAGAGTAAGGGCTCATTGTGAAAATGTTGATGCCGAATTTAGAAGAGCTTTTGATGAGGACCGGGAGATTGAACCTGTTGCAGGGGTTCGGGAGTTTCTGAAAAGTGCAAAGGAGGGTGGTTGGATTATAGGTCTTGGGACAAGCGCACCTCTTGAAAATGTAAATTCCGTGTTCCGTAAATTCGGAATTGGCGGCTACTTCGATGCTGTGGTCACATCTGACGATTTCACACACGGTAAGCCCGATCCTGAGGTATATCTTAAATCGTTGGAGCGTTTAGGTGTAGAGGCCAGTGATGCCGTTGTATTCGAAGACTCTCTGGCAGGTGTGGCTGCAGGTGTAGCTGCAGGTATAAAAGTAATCGGACTCACAACTAGCCAGAGTAGTGATACTCTTTGCAAAGCCGGAGCCCAAGTTACATTTGAAGATTTTACTGCTTTTAACCCCGATAGGGCATTTGAGCTTATAAAAGTTTGATAGTAGATTAACCGTTCACCTCGTCCAATACTGCCTGGATATCGTCAAGACATCCACCACAGATTGTTCCTGCTCCGGTAGCCTCTCCAACCTCTTCTACAGTTTTTAGCCCCTTCTCTTTAATAGCGGCTACGATTTCACTTTTATAAATTTCGTTACAATTGCAGATAATTTCGTCTTGTGCCATATTTGTTATTTTAATAGTTCAATTACATCTATGAGTAACATCCCAGATTAATTAATGTTCAACTATTTTACCCTATTTAGAATTTTTTCGGTCACCATATAGTCATTCATTCTGTTCTCTCCGAAATGTACATCTCTCTCTTTGAAACGTTTCACTATTTCATTGACAACATCTTCTCCGATACTGTTTTCAGACAATCTGGTTTTTAATCCCAATGAACGGAAGAACTCCTCACTCTTTTCTATTATCTGATCGATAGCCTTGCTTTTAGCCTCTTCTGTATCCTCTTTAGCAGTTATACCCCAAACTCTCTGGCCATACTGGAGGATTTTATCACCCTTCTCATTTCTTCTTATATCCATTGTACCCGGCAGAACTACCGCCAGTGAGTGGCCGTGGGTGATACCTGCCAAAGCAGTAAGTTCATGACCTATCTGGTGTGTGGCCCAATCCTGTGTGACACCCATAGCTATAAATCCGTTAAGAGCCATAGTGGCACTCAGCATAAAAGTAGCCATTGCATCATAATTGGTGTGGTCTTTTGTAATAGTCGGAGCAATCTCCTTAAGTGTGAGAAGGATACCTTCGGCCCATCTGTCCATTAAGGGCGACTGAGAGGTAGTTGTCAGGTACTGTTCCATTACGTGTACAAATGTATCGGCAATACCGCAGGCAACCTGATAGTCGGGCAGTGAGAATGTCGTTACAGGGTCAAGTATAGAAAATTCGGGCGAGTTTGTATAGAATGCAAACTTCTCCCTCTTCTCTCTGTTAGATATGACCGAGCCTCTGTTCATCTCCGATCCGGTAGCAGGCAGAGTGAGTACAGATGCATATGGAATAACTTTGTCCAGTTCTGCACCTTTTCTAACAATGTCCCATGGATCTCGCTCCAAAAGAATCGAGGATGCGATTAATTTAGTTCCGTCTATAACAGAACCACCACCAACAGCAAGAAGATATCCAATACCCTCTTTTTTGCCTATTTCCACTGCTTTCCTGATTGTTTCGACCGTAGGATTTGGCTCTATACCCCAAAATTCGATGAACTCTCTGCCTTGGAGAGCTTTTACCACCTCTTCGTAAACACCGTTGCTCTTTACGCTTCCTCCGCCAAATGTTATCATTAGTTTTTTGCCGGCAGGAATCTCCTGAGCCAGAGTAGAAATTGTCCCCTTACCAAATATTAGTTTGGTAGTGTTTTGAAATACAAAGTTGTACATATATTACTAGTTGTTGTTTTATGATATAAACAGAATTCTTGGGAAAATGTTTAGACTCCAAGTTAGAAACAAAAAAGACTGATTAAAAATATATTTAATCAGTCTTTTTGTGGTCCCGGTGGGGATCGAACCCACG
>JAFIHK010000038.1 GCA_017848635.1 Bacteroidales bacterium
CGCTGTACTCGATATACCCAAAAGAACGAACAGCTTTATATGAGCTTCTACAACTTCACCCGGGCCATTTCCTCCGTCTCCCACTCCCATCATTTTGAGTACCGGATTGATTATCTGATTGTTGATAAATATTCCAAAACGCTCCCATGAGATAAAAAAGAGGGAGAGTGTCACAAGTATGAGTGACAGCATATCGAAACTGCGTTCGAGCACTACTGTTCCCACCACCTTCTCAAATGGGAGTCCGCTCTTTTTGGAGATTACACCGCATCGGGTAATCTCCCCGGCTCTGGGTATTGCGAAATTTGTAAGATAGGCAATGTTACAGGCATCCCAGGCAAGCAGAGAGGAGACCTTTCTGCCCCTCTTTCGTTCGCTCCTTTTTCTCGGGACATTTTCGTACTCAAGTGGTATCATAAGCAGTCTCCATCTTTCGGAGCGGATGAGCACGGAAACAGCTCCAAGCAACATGGAGGCTGCAATCCACCAAAAGTTACAGCTCTTTATTCCGGAAATAAAGTCGCTGAGGTGTACTTCGCGAAACGAATAGTATAGAAGCACTCCTGCAAGCGAGAGCAGAAGGATGTATTTTATTGCCGGATAGAGTCTCTTCATATGCTGGCTCTTAATATTTTAGCTCTTTATGATAGGGCTTATGTGTTCAGATCTTTTTATCGATAAGCCTGTTGGTCTCGGAATCGGGAAAGACCACTCTGGGTTTGAATGTGACTGCCTCCTCGGGGGTCATGTGGGCATAGGCCATAATAATCACAAGATCGCCGGGCGAGAAGAGATGCGCTGCAGCTCCGTTGATCCCTATCTTGCCGCTGTTTCGCTCTCCCGGTATCACATATGTCTCAATTCTGTTGCCGTTATTGATATTCACTATCGCCACTTTCTCGTTTTCATAGAGCCCGGCGGCCTCAATGAGCTCTCTGTCAATTGTAATGCTCCCTATGTAATTGAGGTTGGCTTCGGTTACTTTTGCCCTGTGAATTTTAGATTTCAGTATTTCCAAAAACATCTTCTACCTGAGTTTAATATTGTCGATGAGCCTGACTTTTCCTGCATAAACCGCAACACACAAGGTGATTGCCTCTTCGTCCCAGGATTCGGCCGGCTGCAAAGTTAAGGAATTTATAATTTCTGCATATTCGGTTTTAAGTTCCGGAGAGGAATCTATCTTTTTTGTCGTGATATCTGCAAGTTCGGGTGGGGTTATCGGTGGGTGCGGCGCCGAGCGTGCAATCTGTGCTGCTTCGATAAGTGATTTGTAGATCAATGGCGCCGCCCTCCTTTTTTGAGGTTCGAGCAGAAGGTTTCTGGAGCTCATAGCAAGTCCGTCATCCTCCCGGAAAGTGGGGCACCCCTTAATCTCAATTTTATATCCCAACTCTTTTGTAAAGTGCTTTATTATTGCAAGCTGCTGAAAATCCTTCTCCCCGAAAAAGGCAATCTGGGGCTTAACTATGTCGAAGAGTCTTGATACAACCTCCACTACCCCTTCAAAGTGTCCCGGGCGGCGGGGGCCCTCTCCGTATCTATCCAATCCGTTGAGGTCGACATGCCTTGCACTGCCCACAGATCGAGGAATAGGACCCGAAAAGTCAATCCCGCCGGGGTAGATCTCATTGGCTCCGGGAACAAACACAATATCGGCCCCCGCCGCCTCCAGCAGACGGGAATCGCCCTCGATATCTCTCGGATATTTCGATAAATCTTCGGGATTATTGAACTGTGTAGGATTTACAAAAATTGAAACAACAGTGATATCACTGTTCGAAATCGATTCATTTACAAGGGAGATATGCCCTCTGTGAAGGGCTCCCATAGTGGGAACAAAGCCAACTACTCTGTCTTTCCTGTCTTTAAGCGCCTCGTTCAACTCACCAATAGTTGAGCAGATTTTCATCGGATAATTTTTTGCAAACCTACGAAAATTATGGAACTTTGCAGCCGTAAAATTTTAAACCACCCCCGATGAAATCTATTTTAGGAATAGGGAATGCCCTCACCGATATACTTGCACTGCTTGATAATGACCATCTGCTGGAGCACTACCATCTGCCCAAAGGTAGTATGCAACATGTAGACAGGGAGACAGGAGAAAAGATCTGGATGAATTTAAGACAGATGGGAGTACAGCTCGTGGCGGGAGGCTCTGCTGCAAATACAATAACAGGAACAGCAGTACTGGGTATGCCCTCGGGATTCATAGGAAAGGTAGGAGATGATGAACTGGGATCGCTGTTCAAATCGGAACAATCGAGAAACGGTATATGCTCCACTCTTCTAAAGGGAAAGGCTGCATCGGGCCGTGCAATGGTCTTTATTACAGCTCCTAACGCCGAACGCACATTTGCGGTTTACCTGGGGGCTGCAATCGAACTTGTTCCTGAGGATCTTAAAATTGAGATGTTCAGGGGTTATGACTACTTTCATATAGAGGGGTATCTGGTACAGAATCAGGATCTTGTACGCAGAGCTGTCGAGCTTGCCAGGGAGAACAACATGAAAATCTCTCTCGACCTTGCGAGCTACAATGTGGTTGAGTCGAATGAGGCATTCCTGCACGATATCGTTGAAAACTATGTTGATATAGTCTTTGCCAATGAGACAGAAGCTGAGTCGTTTACCGGTCTTCAACCCCGCGAGGCTCTCGATGAGATAGCAAAACTTTGTGAAGTTGCAGTTGTCAAAATAGGGAAGGATGGCTCTATGATCAAAAGCGGCGATGAGTACCACTACATCGAGGCCTGGCCTGCAGATACAAGAGATGCAACCGGCGCCGGAGATATATATGCGGCAGGCTTTCTGTTTGCACACTCCCACGGACTCTCTCTCAAGGAGTGCGGCGACGTAGGCTCTATTGTTGCAGCAAAAGTGGTTGAGGTAATTGGTCCAAAGATCGATATTCCACGCTGGAAACTCGCCAAACAGGAGATTCGCGACCTTACAGGACTCTTAAAGTCTTGATAATTATAAGCCTGGCTATTAGAATAGACCGTGAAGCTGGGCGTCGATTTTGTCTATTACAATTCTCAGATCCTCAATTCTATCCTCAAATTTGTTTTCATCCACGTCGACAATCAACAGTTTGCTGTCGCTGTATGAAGTGATCCACTTTTCGTAACGGTCATTAAGTCCTGATAGATAGTCAATTCTGATACCACTCTCGAACTCCCTTCCTCTTTTGTGAATCTGCGAAACCAGATTCGGTATTGACGATTTGAGGTATATTAGAAGATCGGGTGGTTTGACAAGTGAGATCATCAGTTCGAAAAGGGAGCGGTAGTTCTCAAAATCGCGGCTGCTCATAAGCCCCATTGTATGCAAATTGGGCGCAAAGATCATTGCATCTTCATAAATGGTTCTGTCCTGAATTACATTCATTTGAGAACGTTGAATATCAACAATCCCCTTGAATCTCTGATTGAGGAAAAATACCTGAAGGTTAAAAGACCAACGAGGCATATCGTTGTAAAAATCTGAAAGATATGGATTGTGATCGACCTCTTCGTATTTAGCTTCCCAGTTGTAATGCTTAGATAAAAGCCTTGTTAATGTGGTTTTTCCGCTTCCGATATTTCCGGCAACAGCAATGTGCATGATTCTGAAGTTTTGTTTATGAATGAGGGGTTATTCCCGCAAACAAAATTAAGCAATCTTTTGTTAATTTTGCAGAATGTTCGACTCTTTACAACATAAAGGACGGAGGAAAATTCTGGTTGATTCGCTCAGACGCAAATACAGCTTTGATTCCGGAGTATTGGAGGCTATGGAGAGAGTGCCGCGTCATATGTTTGTTGAGGAGGCTCTCGACCATATGGCATACCTGGATAAGCCACTACCGATAGCCTCAGGGCAGACAATTTCGCAACCATTTACTGTAGCTATGCAGACCCATCTGCTAAATCTGTCAAAATATGACAAAGTGCTCGAGATCGGTACAGGGTGTGCATATCAGACGGCTGTACTTGCCGAGATGGGTTACAGAGTATTCAGCATAGAGCGACATAAGGCCCTCTATATTGTTGCTCAAAAGAACCTTGCAAGGCTCGATTACCATACGCCACTGCTCTTTCACGGCGACGGGTTCAAGGGCCTTCCGGGATTTGCTCCGTTCAGAGGCATACTTGTTACCTGCGGTGCGCCCGAAATACCTCCGGAGCTGCTCAAACAGCTGGCTGTCGGCGGCAGGATGGTCATTCCGTTAGGCGAGGGCACTCAAAAGATGGTTGTTGTGGAGAGGATATCCGATGAGGAGGTTAAGGTTACGGAGCATGGAGAGTTCAACTTTGTTCCCATGTTGAAGGGAACACAATAAATGTAAATAAATTCCGATATGATAAAAATTAAAACATTCTATTTTAACGACTTGAGAGAGTGTACATATGTTCTTTGGGACGAAACCGGTGAGGCGATTATTGTGGACCCGGGATGTCACTCCGAGAGTGAAAGGGAGAGGCTTGTAAA
>JAFIHK010000039.1 GCA_017848635.1 Bacteroidales bacterium
AAATATCAGGATTATAGTCGGCAATCCTTTTTAGAGCATTGTAGCGATCTTTTGCATGAACCACAAAGTAGTAGTGCTTTACATTCTCTGCCCCCTGGTTTCTCTGCCCTACAGTAACAACCTCTGCACTCTTTAAATAGTGCTTAGCAATACCCTCAACCTCAAGTGGCAAAGTTGCCGAAAAGAGAAGAGTCTGTCTGTTGCCCGGTGTAGTTTCGAGAATAAAATCGAGCTCGTCTTTAAAGCCCATATTGAGCATCTCGTCGGCTTCATCCAGAATAAGTGTGTTTATCGCATCAAGATGTACAGCTCCCCTCTCGATAAGATCCACAAGTCTTCCGGGAGTAGCTACGACAATCTGAGGGTTCTTGCGAAGAGCTTTTATCTGCGAATCTATAGGTGCTCCACCGTATACCGATACTACCTTTATATTATCGTAATTTTTTGAATATCTGTCTAAATCAGCAGCAATCTGCCTGCAAAGCTCCCTAGTTGGGCTTAGTATAAGTGCCTGGATGTCATTAACATCTGCCTTGCACTTTTGTATTACCGGCAGGCCGAAAGCCGCCGTTTTACCTGTACCCGTCTGAGCGAGGCACACGTAATCTCTCTTTTCGTTAAGCAGTAAGGGAATAACTCTCTCCTGTACCGGTGTGGGTTTTTCGAACCCGATTTCGCTTATAGCGTCTGTGATCTTCTTGTTAAGACCTAGTTCCTGAAAGGGATTTACCATTAATTGATCAAATGAGCGGCAAATGTATGGTAAAATTTTCAAAAAAACTATTCCACAGAGTTATAGCCCCTATTAAAACCCTCCATAAAGCTATCCCAATCGGTTGCCAGGAGGAGCAGCAGAGTTAGTGTTATAGCCGCAATTGCAATCCAGAACGATGGTTTGGACAAGATTCCTCTTTTTTTGGATTCTCCCCTATTTTCAACATTTTCCATAGTGTAGAGTTTAAATGATTAATGTAATATTTCAAAGTAAAATTAGAGGCTATTGCTACACTCTGTTTTCATAATCGGAAAAAAATTAACTTTGTGTAGAAGATTTACACGATTCTGAAATTTCAAATCTGTTTCTGTAAATATCTGTCGATCAAAACCTAAAAATATCTGATTATGAGCAAGGTGAAAAATATTGGAGTATTCGGTAGAAGAAATTCGGGCAAAAGCTCTCTCATAAATATTATTTCGGGCGAAGAGGTTGCGATTGTATCGGATATACCCGGAACCACAACCGATCCGGTTAAGAAGCGGATGGATGTATTCGGAATTGGTCCTGTAAGTTTTATTGACACTGCAGGAATCGATGATTCGGGAGAACTTGGCGAACAGAGGGTTACTCGTACAAAAAGGATTATATCTCAAATAGATCTGGCTCTGCTGCTATATACCGACAATAAATTTGAGAAATTCGAAAAGGATCTGCTTTCACGGTTCAAAAAAGAGGAGATTCCGGTAATAATAATTCATAACCAGTCCGATATTATCGAAATGGACAAGGATATAGCCCTCGAACTTACTACGAATTACGGTGCAGATGTTTTAGAATTCTCATGCAATCTGCTTGACGAGGAGGAGCAAAAAGGGAGGCTTGAGACTCTCATCGCCCTGATTGTTAAAAATATTCAGGGTAGTCCTCTGACAGAAATTGAGATGTTTGACGGGCTTATTGAGGAGGGCGATAGTGTGGTGCTTGTTTGCCCGATTGATAGTGAGGCTCCCGAGGGGAGGCTGATTCTGCCTCAGGTAAATGCTATCCGCAATGTTTTGGACAACAGATGTTCCGCAGTTGTTCTTCAACCCTTCAATCTGCCTTCATTTTTTCGGAACTGCGCTACTCTACCGAAACTTGTTGTAACGGACAGTCAGGCATTTGAACAGGTCTCAGCTGCTGTGCCCGAAGGGGTAGATATGACCGGATTCAGTGTTCTCCTGGCTCGGGCAAAAGGTAATTTTGAAGCCTACCTGAAAGGCACTCCACATATTGACAACCTTAAAGAGGGCGATCGTGTACTTATTCTCGAATCGTGCTCTCACCATGCTACCTGCGACGATATTGGAAGAGTTAAATTACCAAATCTACTTCAGAAAAGATGCGGTTGCCGGCTCGATTGGGATGTTGTAGCAGGTCTGGACTCAATAGAGAGGGATATTCACGACTATGCAATGGTGATTCAGTGTGGTGGCTGTATGATTACACGCCGGCAACTGCTCAACCGCCTCAAACCCGCAATAGAAGCCGGAATTCCGGTCTCCAATTACGGCATGTCACTCGCCTGGTGTATGGGCATTTATGAGAGGGCCACAAAGATATTCAGAAGATAATATAGCGAACCTCCAAAATACAACATATGAATATGGAAAGTGTAAATAACAGTAACAGAACTCTTGAAAGCCTAAAACAGGAGATAAGAGTAAAGGCTAAACTGGGAATCGATTTTATTCTTGCTGCAAGTGTGGCCTGGTTCGGAATATTCATCATCTGGCGCTACACAAGCTTCAGTTCATACGACAAAAGCGTATTGACATTTATTTTCGGAGCAATACTCCTTCCTCTGGCAGCTACACTTTCAAAACTATTTAAAACAGAGTGGAAAATAAAGGACAATCCTCTTCAACCACTGGGTTTATGGCTAAATTTCGCACAGCTTATTTACTTCCCGTTTCTGATCTTTGCACTGGTCAAGACACCGGACTACTTCATTATGGCATATGCTATAATCACAGGCGCTCATCTATTTCCATATGCCTGGTTTTATAACGAACCGGGCTACTCAGTTGCCGCAATAATAATATCTGTTGGCTCAGTGGTTCTTGCCCTGACTGCAAGTGCCGAAATATTTTATATTCCACTGTTTACAGCATCTGCATTACTACTACTTGCTATATGGATATTATTTAATAACAGGAGGGTATGAGTAAAATTCACAACCATATAAAGGAGGAGAGTTATGACTTCGAATCCTTTAAAGAGCAGATGTTGAAAATCTGCATGAAGCATCGGGCAGATGGAAGAGCACAGGCATTTGCTTTCATCCTTTTTGATTTTACCAATCCACATATTTCAAAAATAATCAATGACAGAGATTATTGGCTAGCCAGAGGAGATTGTAAAACAATACTTTGGAGAAAATTACGAACTAAAATTTCCTGCAGTTCTATTTTTCCAGGTTAACGACAACAGAGTTAGCGATTCACTTTTGATTGAACTTAAAGAGGAGGCAATTGAACCGGCATTCATGGAACTTAGAGACTACATCAAGAGTGCCGTAAAAGCAATAAAATCAATGGATCCGGTTGATATTAAAAACAGCACCGCAGTGTTTGACACATTGGAGAGCTCGGTCAAATCTACAAAATGGTTAAAATTGATAAAACGAGTCATCAAGGATGGTGGAAATATCTTAGGGTTAATCTCATCTGTAAAGGGCCTTATGTAGAGTTGTTCGGCGGCCCAACATTAATTTGCAGCTTCCGGTGATCTCTGAAAAATTGCTAAAAAGAGAAGCCCCCCTCAGCCACACAATAAAAAAAGCAGCCAAAACTGACTGCTCATGTAGCCCAACCGGGACTCGAACCCGGATTTAAAGTTTAGGAAACTTCCGTTCTATCCCTTGAACTATCGGGCCATAAACTATTTAATCAAAAGGTACACCTCAAATTACTCTTCCTCCGGAGTTGGTTTACCGACCTCGCAGACGGTGACCGCTTCACAGCGTTTTAGAGTCACGGACGCGGGTCATATCCCCACTTGTAGTAAACTGATCCCCATGTAAACCCTGCGCCAAAGGCAGAGAATATGAGAGTGTCTCCTTTTTTGAAATTCTTCTCGAACTCCCACAATACAAGCGGAATTGAAGTACCGGCTGTATTGCCGAATTTCTGTATATTAATGAGTATTTTATCGGTACTGAGCCCCATCCTCTTTCCAGTTGCATCGATAATCCTGAGATTTGCCTGATGAGGGATGAGATATGCAATATCATCTGCCTTCAATCCGTGTCTATCCATAAGCTCCACAGATACATCTGCCATTCTGCTTACAGCATATTTGAACACGGTCTGACCATCCTGATAGATGAAGTGCTCCCTGTTCTTCACACTCTCCTCCGATGCAGGGTACATTGATCCGCCTGCCTTCTGATAAAGGTACTGGCGGCCAATACCGTCTACGTGTAGAATTGAGTCCTGAAGACCAAGAGATTCATCTTCGGTAGGTTCTATGAGCATAGCGACGGCTGCATCGCCGAAAAGTGGACAGGTTGTTCTGTCGGTATAGTCCGTAATAGCGCTCATTCTCTCTCCTGTAACAAGAATCATCTTCTTAGAACGTCCGCTCTCAATAAAAGAGGCAGCAGTCTCAAGCGAGAAGATGAAACCGGAACAACCGGCATTAATATCGTAACCCCAGGCATTCAATATTCCAACCTTATCGCAGATAATATTTGCGGTAGCAGGAAACATCATGTCGGGAGTAACAGTAGCGCAAAGAAGCATATCTACCTCTTCGGGCTTTGTACCGGTCTTTTCGAGGAGCTTTTTTACAGCTATTTCGGCGAGATGAGAGGTACCAAGACCATCCTCCTTGAGAATATGCCTCTCCTTCACCCCTATTCTAGTCATTATCCATTCATCGGAGGTATCTACCATTTTTGACAACTCGTCGTTGTTGAGAATGTAGTCAGGAACATATCCCTCGACTCCTGTAATAATCGCTTTCTTACTCATTTTTTAAACTGTTCCGGGGGCAAGGTTACTAATTTACGTTTGGTGCCGTTATCGCTGTAGCTTCACGGCCTAACTGCATAAGATCTGAGCCCCCTTTCCCGTTACTTATGCCGACGCTTTATCGATTACAAGACGACCTCTGTAAAATCCGCACTCAGGGCAAACCCTGTGGTACAGAACTGCAGATCCGCAGTTTGAGCAGGTTCCGAGAGTAGGAACCTCTGCCTTATAGTGAGTTCTTCTTTTGTTTCTGCGTGTTTTCGAAATTCTATGTTTCGGATGTGCCATTACTTTATATTTTAACTGTTTATATTTCGTTTTAGCTTCACAGCCTTTAACTAATTCAACCTACTCTGCAAAAACCGTGCTACCTGAGCAGATCTTTTAACTTAGCAAATGCCGGATTAACCCTCTCCTCAACCCCATTCTCCTGCTGATCGACTCCTTCGGCAGCAGTGCCTCCAGTGAGTCTGGACAACATAACAGGGTCACATTTGCCCTCTTCGTGAACGTGCTTTATTGGGAGAGCCAGGCAGATATAGTCATATAGAAACTGCTTAATATCCAATTCCGATTCACCCGGTTCAAGAGTGAGAACCTCGTCGTTCTCGGGCTCCTGATCGCTCTTTACAAATTTGATTAACAAGCCGGGGGTAATATCCACCGGAAAATCCAATTCGCCAAGACATCTGTCACATTCGGTTTTCAAAGAGCCTTTTATAGAACTTGAGAGATTAATAAAAGTAGAGCTTTTGTCGAGTACAATCTCTGCCTTAATATTGGCATCGAAAATCACACCCTCCTCATATTCATCGAAAAAGGACCGGCCAATCTCAAAGTCAAAGCTGTGCTTGCCCGGCGATAACCCTTTTACGGGAATAATAAACTCAGTATCTCTCTCCCTGTTCATATAAAATGAGCCTGCAAATTTAATCTATTTTTTTAAAAACGCAACAATTTAAAGAGGCTGTGAGAGTAGGCAGATATTTCTGTTAACTCTTACGCCTTTTTCTTTCGTTTTCATCAAGATATATCTTCCTGAGTCTTATCGACTTGGGAGTTACCTCAACCAATTCATCCTCCTGTATATACTCCAAAGCCTCCTCCAGAGAGAAGATCTTAGGGGGAGCAAGAACAACCTTGTCATCGGTTCCCGATGCCCTTACATTTGTGAGTTTCTTTGTTTTACATAAGTTGATAGTCATATCGTCTCCTCTCGAATTCTCACCCACTATCTGCCCATTGTAAATATCTTCGCCGGGGTTGATAAAGAACGATCCTCGGTCCTGCAGCTTATCCATCGCATAGGCAATAGCTATGCCTGTTTCCAGAGCTACAAGCGATCCGTTTGTACGTTTCTCGATCTCACCTTTGAATGGTTCGTAACCTTTAAACCTGTGCGACATAACAGCCTCTCCCTGAGTGGCAGTAAGCAGATTGCTTCTTAAGCCAATTATACCGCGCGATGGTATGTCGAAGTCGAGGTGAACCCTGTCGCCGCGGTGTTCCATATGAAGGAGCGCCCCTTTTCGGCGGGTGGTCATCTCAATTGCCCGGCCGACCATCTCTTCGGGAAGGTCGATTGTGAGGTGCTCAACCGGTTCGCATCTTACTCCGTTTATCGTTTTATCCAGAACCTTTGGCTGTCCTACTTGTAACTCAAACCCCTCTCTTCTCATTGTTTCGATAAGAACCGACAAGTGCAGAACACCGCGGCCGTAAACAATGAATGAATCGGCAGTAGCTCCGTCTTTGACTCTCAGGGCAAGATTTTTTTCGAGCTCCCTGTCCAGTCTCTCCTTAAGGTGACGTGAGGTAACAAATTTCCCCTCTTTGCCGAAGAATGGAGAGTCGTTGATTGTGAACCTCATACTCATTGTAGGCTCATCTATTGCAATAGGAGGAAGTGCCTCAGGATTTTCGTAATCGGCAATTGTGTCACCGATTTCGAATCCGTCAACCCCTACTACAGCACAGATATCTCCGCACTTAACCTCATCTGCCTTGGATTTTTCAAGACCTGAAAATAGCATCAGATCCTTTATTCTGGTTTTCTCAATCGATCCGTCTCTTTTACAGAGAGAAACAGGCATGCCAGTTTTAAGCACTCCCCGGGTCACTCTTCCCACTGCAATACGACCTACGTACGGTGAATACTCGAGCGATGAAATTAACATCTGCGGTGTACCCTCTACGAAAGGTGGTTCCGGGATCTCCTCGAGAATTGTATCGAGAAGAGCTGTAATATCACTAGTAGGTTTGCGCCAGTCTTTTGACATCCAACCCTGTTTCGAACTACCGAAAATCGTTTTGTAATCGAGCTGGTCATCAGTTGCTTCAAGATTTAACATAAGCTCGAATACCTGTTCGTTTACCTCATCGGGGCGGCAGTTTGGTTTATCGACCTTATTGACTACGACTACCGGCTTTTTACCCATCTCAATAGCCTTTTTGAGAACGAACCTGGTTTGAGGCATGGTCCCCTCAAAAGCATCTACCAACAAAAGAACACCATCGGCCATATTTAGAACTCTCTCTACCTCTCCTCCAAAATCGGCGTGGCCAGGGGTGTCTATAATGTTTATTTTGTAATCTTTGTATGGAACAGAGACATTTTTTGCGAGGATGGTAATGCCTCTCTCCCTCTCCAGATCGTTGTTATCAAGTATCAGCTCTCCAACCTTTTCGGTATCTCTGAACAACTTTGCCTGGAGAATCATTCTATCCACGAGTGTGGTTTTGCCATGGTCCACGTGGGCTATAATGGCAATATTTCTGATTTTTTGCATAATTCGGTGGCAAAAGTAGGCATAAATACTTTTTTGTCCTATTTTTGCGACGTGTTTTACCCGAAATCCTCTCATTTATGACCGAAAAAATTCTTATATTCGATTTTGGATCCCAATTTACTCAACTTATAGGCAGACGATTAAGAGAATTAAACGTCTATTGTGAAATTGTACCTTTTAACAAAAAAGGTGTTCTCGATGAGAGCGTAAAGGGTGTAATTCTCTCCGGAAGCCCATTTTCTGTCAGAGATGAAAAGGCTCCGCAGATCGATCTTACTGATATCAAAGGGAAACTCCCCCTGCTTGCAGTCTGTTATGGGGCACAATATATTGCCCACTCTTTTGGCGGAGAGGTAAATCCCTCGATTGCAAGAGAATACGGCAGGGCAATTTTAAGCATAAATGCACCCGAGTGTCCGCTTTTTAAAGGAGTAAAAGATAGGTCTCAGGTTTGGATGTCACATGGTGATACAATCGCTGATCTTCCGGATGGCGCTGAGGTTATTGCCTCTACTGCAGATGTTCATAATGCCGCATATCGTATTGAGGGAGAAGAGACATACGCTGTTCAGTTTCACCCGGAGGTTTTTCACAGTGAGGAGGGTCCCAAGATTCTTGAGAATTTTGTGATGAATGTTTGCGGATGTAAGGGTGACTGGACTCCGGATTCATTTATTGAGAGTACCGTGCAGGAGCTTCGAAGTAAGATTGGCGAAGAGAGGGTAATTCTCGGTCTTTCCGGCGGCGTTGACTCCTCGGTTGCGGCTGTTCTGCTCAATAAGGCGATTGGTGATAAACTAACCTGTATTTTTGTAGATAACGGCCTGCTCCGCAAATGTGAGTATGAGAGCGTTCTCGACTCGTACAGGCATATGGGGCTCAATGTTATAGGCGTTGATGCCTCCGATAAGTTTCTTGATGCTCTCAAGGGAGTCACAGACCCTGAGAAAAAGAGGAAGGCAATAGGCAAGGTCTTCATAGATGTATTCGATGAAGAGTCTCACAAGATAGAAAATGCTAAATGGCTGGCCCAAGGTACAATATACCCCGATGTTATCGAATCGGTATCGGTGAACGGCCCTTCGGCAACAATAAAATCGCACCACAATGTCGGGGGTTTGCCCGATTATATGAAGCTTAAGGTTGTTGAGCCTTTGCGCTCTCTCTTCAAGGACGAGGTTAGAAGAGTGGGAAGAGCTCTTGGCATAAGCAACGAACTCATCTCCCGTCATCCTTTCCCTGGTCCTGGCCTTGGTATAAGGGTTCTGGGGGAGGTTTCCAGGGAGAAACTTGAAATTCTCAGAGAGGCCGATCACATCTTTATCGGCGGCCTGCGTGAAAGCGGGTTGTACGACAAGGTATGGCAGGCCGCGACAATCCTGTTGCCGGTGCGAAGCGTGGGTGTTATGGGCGATGAGAGAACTTATGAATATACAATAGCACTTCGTGCTGTAACCTCTACGGATGGGATGACAGCCGACTGGGTACATCTGCCGTATGAGTTTCTTGCAAAAGTATCCAACGATATTATAAACAAGGTGAGAGGTGTAAACAGAGTAGTATATGATATCTCTTCCAAACCACCTTCAACCATAGAATGGGAATAGATATGAGAAAGTTCATCTGCTCAGTAGCCCTGGTTATACTGGGGTTGAATGTTGCTGCAGGAGAGGGTTCCCTCCCGGCCAGGCCAACCGTTGATAAGAGAGTTGAGATTATGAGTATAGCCTTCCGGTTAGCCGGAAAAAATGAGTATACCTCTCAGGCATACAAAAACTACACCGACAGAATCGAGTCTCATTTCGGCGTATTCAGGGAGCATGAGCTTATCAAATATATAAGATCGAGGATGTACCGGCAGGGGCTGGGTTATGATGCCGTGATGTCGATGGCGGTGCATCTTGATTCCAATTTAAATTTAAGGAGCGATATAACACTGGACAACCTCGACAGCAGATGGAGAAAGGATAGTCTGACGGAGTTCACCTCGCTTTTGTCAAAATTCAGGAATGACTCTCACTTCGATGAGTTCTTTGTAGCCAATGAATCGCTCTATTCAGAAGCGGTTGAGCGATTTGTTCCGCTTTTCGAGAGACTCGATCTTGGCTGGTTCAAGGA
>JAFIHK010000040.1 GCA_017848635.1 Bacteroidales bacterium
ACTACACATATTACGGAATTAATGAGAATCTGGTTTCGGACCTGCATCTGCGTAATGCCAATTCAACCTTTAACATCAATGATGTTGATGAACAGTCATATATGAGAGACTCTCTCTCTCATACCTACGACCAGCTATATGCCGGAATTTCACTCAACAGCAGCAACAACGAGCCCGGCAGTTTTTACTACAGGTTTGGTGCAAACGTAAGTTATATAAATGATCATCCAAAGTTATTCAAAGAGCTTGCCGTTCCTAAGTTCGAGGAGAAGTTGGTTTCGATTAGTGCAACATTGAGTCCTGTTTACGGTGAAAAACACAAATTTTTCCTCTCTATGGACTATAAGGGGGCTAACGCAATCTTTTCCAATGTTCTGGACAGAGGAAATATAGAACTCTATCCTCACTACCGTTCATCTTACAAATTTATTGATTTTGAGGCAGGTGTAAAATATAACCACTACTTTAGTGAAAAAAGTGACTCGTCTCGCTCAGACTTCTACATCAAAGCCGATGTGTCGGCCGAGCTGATAAAAGAGCATTTGTGGCTTTACGGAGGTATCGACGGTGGTAATATATTCCGCACCTGGCAGATGTATATGAATGAGAACCCTTGGTTGAGCCCTTTCACCCAAATTAAGAGCTCAAACATTCCATACACTGCTCAGATAGGTATAAAGAGCCGATTTGCAGGACAGATTGAATTCAGATTGAGCGCCGGTATCTCTATGCTTGAGAGCTCTCCTTACTACACAGGTTCTCCCGAAGAGGATGCCTCTAATCCGCTCCACAGCCTTCTGATTGCAAAGTATCAGGACTATACAAAGAGCTGGATCCGTCCGGAATTCACATGGAAATCGGAAGAGATCTACGCAGGGGCAAGTGCAACATTTAAGTCGTTGAAGGCCGACTCAGGTTCGATTGTTTTCGATGAGTCAAAAAGTGAGCTAGATGCATTTATCCGTTACAACTATCGCGAGAGAGTAATTGCGGCTCTGTCGGCCCGTATCTGCGGGAAAAGAGATGTCTTTTCAGCCGGCAACACAATCACTCTTCCTGCCTACAATAAGATTAACCTTAATGTGACTTATGTCTACGACAAAAATCTCTCATTTTACGGAGGAGTAGATAATCTTTTCAACACCAATGAATATAAATTCCTGTATTACAAACAATTAGGAACTACAATAAGAGCAGGAATCTGTTTAAAATTCTAATAAATTCAAATTGGATTTATAACCATTTTAATTAACTTTGTAACCTTGTAATTTTATAAAAAAATGAAGGAGAACGAAGCTAATTTAAACAGTGGTCAGTATTCAGCAGAAAACATTCAGGTACTGGAAGGTCTTGAAGCAGTGAGGAAGAGGCCGTCGATGTACATCGGCGATGTTGGGTCAAGAGGTCTTCACCACCTGGTGTATGAGGTTGTAGACAATTCGATTGACGAAGCCCTTGCAGGCTACTGTAATAATATCGATGTTATTATCAATGAAGATAACTCTATAACAGTTGTTGACGACGGTCGCGGTATCCCTGTTGACATTCACGAAAAGGAGGGGCGTTCGGCCCTGGAGGTTGTACTTACCGTTCTTCACGCAGGTGGTAAATTCAGCAAAGACTCTTATAAGGTTTCCGGCGGTTTGCACGGGGTAGGTGTATCCTGCGTAAATGCTCTATCTGTAAGAGTTATTGCCGAAATACACCGCGACGGCATGATGTACCGACAGGAGTACGAGAGGGGAACTCCTCTCTATCCCGTAAAGGAGGTTGGCCCTTCCGATAAGAGAGGGACAATCATTACTTTCAAACCCGATCACGAAATATTTACCTTAAGCACTGTCTATAACTATGAGATACTATCTGCCCGCCTGAGGGAGCTGGCATATCTGAACAAAGGCGTAAAGCTGTCTCTTAAAGATTTACGTTCAGCGTCGGAGAATCAGGAGAGTGAAGAGAGCGTTTCCGGTCCAAAATCGGAACTATTCTATTCAGAGGCAGGACTTCTCGATTTTGTCCAATATCTCGACGGAACAAGAGAGAAGCTTACAGATAAACCGATTTACCTTGAGAGCGACAAAACAGGTATTCCTATTGAGATAGCAATGCAGTATAACTCCGGTTTTTCGGAGAATATTCACTCTTACGTAAATAATATCAACACAATAGAGGGTGGTACTCACCTTAGCGGCTTCAGGAGAGGTCTTACCACTACTCTTAAAAACTACGCCGATAAAAACGGCATGTTATCGAAGCTGAAATTTGAAATTGATGCTGCCGATTTTCGAGAGGGTCTAACTGCTATTATATCTGTTAAGGTTGCTGAACCTCAGTTCGAAGGTCAGACTAAAACAAAACTTGGCAACTCAGAGGTTATGGCAGCAGTCTCTCAGGCCGTATCGATTGCTCTCGACAACTATCTTGAAGAGAATCCAAAGGACGCAAAAAATATTATCGACAAAGTAATTCTTGCTGCCACTGCCAGGCACGCTGCAAGAAAAGCGAGGGAACTGGTTCAGCGTAAAACAGTTATGTCAGGATCAGGCCTCCCCGGCAAACTTGCAGACTGTTCGGACAGGGATCCGGAGAAATGCGAAATCTTCCTTGTAGAGGGGGACTCAGCAGGTGGAACAGCTAAAACCGGTCGTGACAGAGCATTTCAGGCAATTCTGCCGCTAAGGGGTAAGATTCTGAATGTTGAGAAGGCGATGGAGCACAAGGTGTTTGAGAGTGAAGAGATACGTAATATTTTTACCGCACTTGGAGTAACAATCGGCACCGAAGAGGATAGTAAAGCCCTCAACCTTACAAAACTCAGATATCACAAGGTTGTGATTATGACCGATGCCGATGTCGATGGTAGTCACATTGCAACCCTGATTCTTACTTTCTTCTTCCGTCATATGCAGGATCTTATCAAGAATGGATATGTATATATTGCCACTCCCCCACTCTATCTCGTTAAAAAAGGGAAGCAGGAGACATACTGCTGGACCGACGAAGAGCGTATCAAGGCAGTTGAGGAGATCGGCAAGGGCAGAGAATCCGGAGTACATGTTCAGAGGTATAAAGGTTTGGGAGAGATGAACGCAATACAGCTTTGGGATACCACAATGAATCCAGAGACAAGGATATTGAGGCAGGTTACAATCGAAAATGCTGCCGAAGCTGACAGGATCTTCTCGATGCTTATGGGAGACGAGGTTCCTCCAAGAAGAGAATTTATTGAGACACACGCAAAATACGCCAATATAGATGCTTAGCAAATATTTAGCCACCCCATTTATTGCTGCCCTTGCACTTTTTATGGTTCCCGGTTATATAGAAGGGTCGGCAAAGAGTGACAAAATTGCCACACCAATAGTAACGGAAGTTAATGTATTTATTCCCTCATTTCACCAGAGGTTTGAAAGCACCCTTAAGATTGAAAGACCCAATTTTAAATACCCGGTAACACCTATCACCGACTCAGCAAGAGATGAGAGTATTTTTACCGAGTTTCCCGACGACTATGATGTCTGGAGCGACTCCAGCATCAATCCCTATAAGGTGGATCTCACGAAAATGACGGATACCGTAGTTCTGAATCTTTCGGGATTCTCAAATCCTGTTGCTTTCAGAAAGGTTACTTCCGATTTTGGTTTGAGAAGAGGTGGAAAGCACTTTGGAATTGACCTCAAACTTGATACAGGCGACAGTGTTTACAGCGCATTCGATGGTGTAATAAGAATAACAAAACGTGTCAGAGGCTACGGAAACCTTATATTAGTCAAGCATTTTAACGGAATTGAGACTCTGTATGCTCATTTAAGCAAGATCCTTGTCCAGCCCGGAGATACTATCTTTTCCGGATCGCTTATTGGACTGGGCGGGAGTACCGGACGCTCGACAGGTCCTCATCTGCACTTCGAAACCAGATACCTTGGAAATGTAATAAACCCGAATGATCTTATCGATTTTAACGGCTCAAAGATCAAAAACAGCGTATATCAGCTCTCTTCTCAAACGTTTGAGTATAAGAAGGAGTTTGACAAGATCCGTTACTGGAAGGTAAGAAGAGGCGATACCCTCGGCCGAATTTCAATGAGAACGGGTGTCTCTGTCTCAAAACTTTGTTCAATGAATAAGATTTCACGTAAAACCATTCTTAGAATCGGAAGAAATATTAGATACAATTAAACAGAATTAAAATGGATATTTTTGAAAGAATTACCAACGATGAAGGTGGACCGCTTGGGCAGTACAGAAAAAAAGCCCACGGTTACTTTATGTTTCCTAAACTTGAAGGGGAGATTCAGCCATACATGACTTTTAACGGCAAGAAGGTTCTTGCCTGGACTTTCAATAACTACCTTGGACTTGCAAACCACCCGGAAGTAAGAAAAGCCGATGCTGATGCTGCCGCTAAATGGGGTCTGGGTTATCCTATGGGTGCCAGAATGATGTCAGGTCAAACATCTATGCACGAACAGCTGGAAAAAGAGCTTGCTGAATTCGAACTGAAAGAGGATGCATATCTGTTTAACTTCGGATATCAGGGAATGGTCTCTACAATTGATGCTTTGGTTAATCGTCACGACATAATTGTTTATGACTCTGAGGCTCATGCTTGTATCATGGACGGAGTAAGACTCCATATGGGTCAGAGAATTGTATACCCTCACAACGATATAGAAAAGTGCGAGAAGGCTCTTCAGAGAGCGACCAAGCTTGTAGCTGAAACCGGTGGAGGTATTCTTTTAATCACTGAAGGTGTTTATGGAATGACCGGAGACTTGGGAATACTTGATAAGATCGTTGAACTTAAGAAAAAGTACCAGTTCAGAATCCTTATTGATGATGCTCACGGATTTGGTGTTATGGGCGATAATGGCAGAGGAACATCGGAGCACTATAAGGTTATGGATGAAATTGACCTTTACTTTGGTGCTTTTGCAAAATCAATGGCAGCTGTCGGTGGTTTTGTAGCCGGTCCTAAAGCTATCATAAACTATCTGCGCTACAACCTACGTTCGCAAATCTATGCCAAATCTCTTCCGATGCCTTTGGTAGAGGGTTGTCTCAAGAGACTCGATATGATCAGGACAATGCCTGAACTCAGAGAGAAACTTTGGGTTATTACAGGTGCTCTTCAAAAAGGTCTTCGCGAAAGAGGATTCGACATTGGAAAGGCAGAGGCTTGCGTTACTCCTGTATTCCTGCACGGATCATTGCCGGAAGCCACAAATATACTTGTAGACCTGAGAGAGAATCACAGAATTTTCTGTTCGGTTGTAGTATATCCTGTAGTTCCAAAAGGTGTTATTATGTTCAGGATCATTCCTACTGCAATGCACGAACTGGAACACGTTGAATATACTCTCAATGCCTTTGCAAAAGTAAAGGAGAATCTTGACAAGGGTCTTTACAAGGGTGAAGAGATTCAGGATAAAGCAATAAGCTAACTCTATACTTACAATAGGATATGTTCAGAGACAAAGTTGTTATTATTACCGGGGCCAGTTCCGGAATAGGTCTTGCTGCCGCAAGGGAGTTCGCTTCGGCCGGTGCCAAACTGGTACTTGCAGCAAGAAGGGAGAGTGTTTTAAAAGAGGTCTGCGATGAGCTCTCTCAAACAACCGAAGTCTTGTTCGTAAAGACGGACGTCTCTGAAGAATCTGACTGTAAAAACCTTATAGACAAGTGCATAGAGAGGTTTGGCAAAGTTGATATTCTTATTAATAATGCCGGTGTCTCTATGAGAGCACTTTTCAGGGATCTACACCTGGATGTGATTAGAGAATTGATGAATATTAACTTCTGGGGGACCGTATATTGTACTAAATATGCGCTCCCCTGGCTGTTAAAATCACAAGGCTCAGTTGTAGGTGTAATTTCAATTGCAGGGTTTAAAGGACTACCTGCACGAACAGGCTACTCAGCCTCTAAGTTTGCCATTTACGGATTTCTGGACACCTTGCGGATTGAACATTTAAAGGATAATCTGCATGTGATGATATTCGCCCCTGGTTTTACCGCTTCAAATATTCGTTTCACAGCACTTACCGCTGACGGCTCAAAGCAGGGTGAAACTCCGAGGGATGAGTCTAAAATGATGTCATCCG
>JAFIHK010000041.1 GCA_017848635.1 Bacteroidales bacterium
AGTCAGCTCTTCATATTTTCTACCGCCTTGGGATGCGTGGCGTCTTGAAAGTGCCTGTTGGTTCAGCGCGTGAAAAGCCGATCTTCGGCGGAATAGCGGATGACCGGCAACTCTTGCTACAGGGGTAAGTTCATCAACGACAACAGGGTCAGCAATATAAGCTTTACAGCCATTTCCCGCCTCATTTGCTAGGTTCCTGGCGATCAATCCTCCCAGATTGCTCGCGTGTTCACCTCTGGCTGCTTCGAACAGATCCTTTACCATCTCTTCGCTCACCTCATAAACTCCCGACTTGACAGGTTTAAGAATACCTCCTCTTCCGACAATTACATCAAAAGAGTGTGCAGTGTAGTTGTTTTCAGCTAAAGTTGCAATTATAGCATCTTTTCTAAATTCATACTGATCGGCTATTTTGTTAAATTTTGAAATTTCTGCTGCCGAATGCTGAATGCTTCTGATTAAAATTGGTTCAAGATCATTGTAAACAGCAATTTTTGTTGAAGTTGAACCAGGATTAATAGCAAGAATAAGACTCATATAATTAGGCGGTTAATGCTGCCAGAGCAATTGAATACAACTTTGTTTCTATACTGTCTGCACGGCTGGAGAGAACGCATGGGGCTTTAGCTCCTGCTACGATTGCAGCTTGTTTGGAGTTTTCAGTAAATTGAGTATTTGTTTTATAGAAAACATTGGCAGACTCAATATTAGGGAAAACAAGGCAGTCGGCATCACCCGCTACTACGCTCTTCAGCTTTTTGACTGCTGCTGCTTCAGAAGAGATCGTTACATCCAATGACATAGGGCCATCAACTATACAGCCCGAAATTTGACCTCTGTCGGCCATCTTGGAGATAATTGCACCATCGACACAGGCTTGCATACCCGGAAGCATCTGCTCTGTAGCTGCTATTACAGAAACCTTAGGCTTATCAATTCCCAAAGCGTGCGCAGTATTTACAAGATAATTTGTAATTGCAATTTTCTGGGTAAGATCAGGTGCAGGTATTACCGCAATATCACCAATGATAAGCATTTTATGATACTTTGGTATCGACATGACTGTCACGTGGCTCAGAATAGCCTTAGGAGGAAGCAATCCCCTCTCTTTATTGAGGATAGCTCTCATATATTTATCTGTACTGCACAACCCCTTCATCAAAATATCCCCCTCTCCCTGATTAATGAGATCAACAGCCATTGTGACTGCTCTCATTTCGTCTTCATTTGGAACAATTCTGAAAATATGCGGATCTATCTTCTCCTGTGCGCACACCTTTCTTATAAGCTTTTCGTCTCCAACTAGGGTTGCATCGACGATACCCTCTTCAACAGCATGCATAGCTGCTTTTATAGTGTGGTCATCAACCGCCCATGCAGCTACCAGTCTCTTTTTAGGTTTAGACCTTAACTGCTCGAGAATTTGATCAAAATTTGTTATCATGTTACTATCTATTTTTTTGTTAATATCATTGTATCTCTGGCAATAACCAACTCTTCATTTGTGCAGATTGCCGCCATTGTAACCCTAGAACCTTTGCGGGTTATTATTACATCCTTTCCTCTAACTCCTCTGTTTGCATCAGGGTTAAAATCAACCCCTAAAAATGAGAGAGACTCTCCGACAAACTCACGTATGTTAGGATCGTTCTCCCCTATTCCTCCCGTAAATACAATTAGATCCACACCATTCATTGCAGCTGCATAGGATCCTATATATTTCAGAACTTTATACTCAAACATCTTGAGAGCCAGCTTAGCTTTTGGATCTCCGGCTGCAGCAGCATCCTCAATATCCCTTGCATCGGAGGAGTTACCGAATATGCCAATAAAGCCGCTTTTTTTATTCAGGACGGCATTAACATCCGATGCCGAGAGACTCTCCTTCTCCTGAAGAAATGTCACAATTCCGGCATCAATATCACCACATCTTGTACCCATAATTACCCCCTCAAGAGGAGTAAATCCCATTGTTGTGTCTACAGACTCTCCATTTTTTACTGCAGTGATCGATCCTCCGTTTCCTAAATGGCAGGTGATTACCTTAGATTTAAGGAAATCCATTCCGGCAAGTTCACACCCTCTCTGGGCTACATATTTATGGCTTGTTCCGTGAAAACCGTATCGGCGGATTTTGTGTTTTGTATAATACTCGTATGGGATTGCGTACATATATGCATGTTCCGGAATCGATTGGTGGAACGAAGTATCGAAAACGGCTACCTGAGGTGTTGCAGGCATAAGCGCAGATATTGCATTTATCCCTGCAAGATTTGCAGGATTGTGCAAAGGGGCCAGTTCTGAGCATTTATCGATTTTTTCAATTGTGTCGCTGTTA
This sequence comes from Bacteroidales bacterium, assembly GCA_017848635.1. GTDB lineage: Bacteria > Bacteroidota > Bacteroidia > Bacteroidales > UBA932 > JAFIHK01. The sequence goes on from JAFIHK010000041.1 coordinate 2,339, forward strand.
ACTAGCTGACTTGATCGGAAAAATTCACCACCGTGTGCAACTCTGTGACCTACGGCATTAATATCGCCAAGATCTTTCAACACACCTCTGTCGGGATCTACAAGAGTATCCAGAACTAGTCTTATTCCCTCTTTGTGATTATTAATTTTCTTTTCTAGAAAATATTTCTCTTTTCCTTCTGCTCTATGATTGAGCACTCCTGTTTCCAGGCCTATTCTTTCCACAATCCCTTTTGCCAGCAGATTATAATCATTCTCAGTATTCATATTAAGAACCTGATATTTGATGGAAGAACTACCGCAGTTTAAAACCAGAATAATCATAAAAAATTATAGATTTCAATAAAATTGGTGTTAATGTTTACAAATATACAATAAATTTACCTTTATAGCTTAAATTAAATAAGCATTTTTATATTTTTAAATGAAAATAATTATGAAATGAATGGTGTTGGCTGGAGTTTCAGGGATTTTCATAAGAGATACCCCTTGCCATATTATACAATTTACTTTATAGCAGGGATATTTATCGGTACTATTTACTCTGTCCCTCTTATATGCACTATAACGGCATCATCTATTCTGATAATCATCTGCATTTTATTATATTACTTCTTATTTCCAAGACTTAATTCTATTTTAAAACTTTCGATCTCTCTCAATTTTCTTGTATCGGGAATTTTTGGAATAAACCTGCAAAATACAAGAGTTGCTTTAAATACTGAGCCTTTTATCGATGGTACCAACAGAGTAAAAATTGTTGTATTGGAGGCCCCTTCTCATACAGGTAATACTACAGTTATTCGGTCCAATCTCGAACATATGAGGAGCAATATAACTGTTTCGATATACTCCGGAGACAAAAAATTAAAACTATCACCCGGTGACACACTGGTAATTAATTTTAAAAATACTCAGCTAAAAAAAAGTGATTTTGGGAATTACTATCTTTATTTACATAAAAGCGGCTGCAAAGTTAATAAATTTTCCGGCAGAAATTTATTAATTGATGTATTAACTTTTCGGGAGAAAATAAAAAATCTCGCATCTAAACGTTTTACTGAAAAAGAGAACCAATCAATATTCAATGCTCTAATTTTAGGTGATAAAAGCCTCCTCTCCAAAAAGAGCAAGGAGTCATTCATAAATGCGGGAATAATGCATATTCTGGCAATTTCAGGGATGCATACAGGTTATTTATACTCTATTTTACTAGTGATTTTATTCCCCTTGGGTAATGGGAAAATCTCCCTTTTTCTCAGAAACTCCTTAATTATTTGTACTATATGGTTCTATGCTATTCTTAGCGGGTTCTCCGAATCTGTTATAAGAGCCAGTATTATGATTTCCATTAATTTGATTGCTTCAATTTTCGATAAAGGCAAAATAAGTCTGAATACATTAGGTGCCAGCGCTTTGATAATGCTGGTTATCAACCCTCTATCCCTATATAATGCAGGTTTTCAACTCTCATTTATGGCGACCTTTTCAATTATTGTAATATACCCGCATCTTAATAAAATATTCACTATTAAAAGCAGAGTCGGAGCCTATCTATGGCAAAACTTAGCGATGTCGATAAGTGGTACCTTAGGCACATTTTTAATCTCAATACTGACTTTCGGTCGTTTCCCAATCTATTTTCTTTTAGGGAATCTGTTAGCAGCACCTCTTATACCAATTATTATGGTAACTTCGTTTATGTGGCTGATAATTCCTTCTGGCACTCAATTAGAAGGTATAATATTCTTTATTTCTGACAGTTTGATCTTTCTGTTAAATTCCATTGCAACAAATGTCGGTGCTCTCCCATATTCATCAATTAGTCTCAAATAAAACTTAAAGATCTGTTAAATAATTTAATCTAAGATTTTGTTTTGTTACTAAATTTATTATATTTGTAATGAATAATTAAACTTTTTACTTACTTTATTTTCATTGTTCCATGAATATTTTTGTTTCCAGCTTAAGTTTCAGAGCTAAAAAAGAGGATTTAGCCGAACTTTTCAAACCTTATGGTGAAGTAGCATCTGCCAGAATCATCATCAATCGTGAAACCCGCCGTTCAAGAGGTTATGGTTTCGTTGAAATGCCAAATGATACCGAAGGAAATGCAGCAATAGCGGCACTCAACGGGTCGGAGCATATGGGCAGGACAATTAATGTTGCCGTTGCTAACGATAGACCGGAAAAGGTAGAGTAATCTACTTACCGTAAATAAAAAAAGGAGTCCTCGACGGGACTCCTTTTTATTTATATTATTAGACTATTTTGCAAACTCTATCTCATTTATCAGATTTTTGGCTTCCATTACCTTATCGGTAACAAACATCACATATCTTATATCAAGAATTATATTCCTGCATATTTTGGGATTGAAGAGAACATCACTCATTGTTCCTTCCCATACTCTGTCGAAGTTTATTCCAATAAGATTTCCCTTCTCATCAAGAACCGGACTCCCTGAATTTCCACCTGATGTATGATTGGTCGCAATAAAGCAAACTGGGACTGTTCCTTTGACTCCCCAAATTCCATAATCCTTGTTTTTATAGATATCTCTTAATTTTTGAGGTATATCATAGTCATAAATTTCCGGATTATCTTTCTCCATTATACCATCAATTGTAGAGTAATATCTGTATAAAATGGCATCTTTTGGTGAATAACCGGCAATTTTGCCATATGCAACACGCAGAGTTGAGTTAGCATCAGGATAGAAATTTCGCTCTTTTTCAAACTCCATTCTGGCCTTGAGGTATCTTCTGTAAAGCAGAGATAGCTTTTCATTCATATCATTAAGAGCAGGTTTAAAACGGGAATTGAAATCTCTGTTCATTTCGTTATAAAATATTGTTGCAGGATCATTTGTCAAATCGTCAGCGAATGAGCCATTTTTAACAGAAGCATAGGCTTTAAGAGAGTCCGTAAGTAATGAATTGGAATATAAATAATCTGCATATTTTTCCACACTGCCGAATTTACCAATTATCGATTTGAAATATTCCGGCTTATACATATTATCAATATTCCTGTCGTACTCACCCATAATTGCCACAAAAGAGCTTTTATCGATTGGCAGATAGTAATCCTTATAGAAATCACGAAGCTGGGATATAATATATTTTTCAACACTCTGCCTCTCCTCATTTTTCATCTTACTTAGCTGGGCAGACAGAGTACCTGCCAATTTAGGCAATTCGTTAACATTAACCGACTCGTTAATATAATCATTCAAGATTGAGTAGGGTTCAATCTCGCTATACAATTTCCGGAATTGATTTGTTAATCCATTGTATTCAGGCCTATTGGCAGACCATTTATCAAATTCCTTTTCAAACTCAATCTTCTTTTCAATCGCCTGAGAAGCTTTTAATCCAAGAGCTTCACCCTGCCATTTTTTCCAGGCATTTGCCACGTTTGCATTTTTGGAAGCATACTTAATTCTTACAGCCTGGCTCTTGGACATCTCATCGTTCTGGATGTTGAGCCTAAGAGTTCTGAGTCCTATTTTAAGTGGATTTGATTTGTCAACAATGAACTTTACAGCATCGGAATATAGGTATTGTTGGGTTCTTCCGGGATAACCGTATACCATAGTGAAATCACCCTCCTTATAGCCTTTTAGTGATACTTTTAAATACTTTTTAGGAGTAAACGGAACATTTGACGGAGAGTAATCTGCAGGCTCATTATCCTTACCGGCATATACCCTGAATATACTGAAGTCTCCTGTATGCCTTGGCCAGATCCAATTATCGGTATCTCCCCCAAATTTACCGATTGATGATGGAGGAGCCATAACCAGCCTAACATCTCTATATATTTTGTAGATAAATAAAAAGTATTGATTCCCGTAATAAAAAGACTCTACCGTTGCATTCAGATTACTCCCTTTTGTTGCATCTGCAATTATTTTCCTAGAATTAATCTCTATTATAGAGCTCCTCTCCTTCTCTGACATTCCCTCTTTATAGCCATTCAGTACACCCTCAGTCACATCTTCCATCCTCACAAGAAACTTAACATTAAGTCCTTTATTCGGAAGCTCCTCACCCATTGTGCGAGCAACAAATCCATCCTTAAGATAGTCATTTTCAACAGAACTATGAGACTGGATCTGCGAAAATCCGCAATGATGATTTGTGAGCAACAGGCCCTTCGATGATATGATCTCACCTGTACATCCTCCTCCAAAATGAACAATTGCATCCTTTATTGATGCTTTGTTTACATCGTATATATCAGCTGCAGACAATTTCCCGCCTGCTTTGGACATATCCACGATTTTGTTTTGAATGAGTACCGGCATCCACATACCTTCATCGGCTACTGCTACGGCAGATAGCATAAGTGCTGATAATAAAGCTAAAATTGATTTCCTGTTCATGTTTATTTTGTATTATATTACAAACTTACAAAATTTTCTTACTTTTGGACAAAGCAAATTATCTCAATATGAATCAGCTTGCAAGATATATTATTGGAATTGCAGCTGCACTGATTATCGGCTTTATAGCCTGGTATTTCAGCAATATCCTGATATACATCCTGATATCTGCAGTCCTCTCCCTAATTGGAAAACCATTAATGAACAAACTTACCTCGATTAAGGTAAGACGATGTTCAATGCCAAAAAGTTTAGCGGCTTTTATTACTCTTTCCGCGATAATTTTGGTTTTTTCCAGCTTTTTTATGTTTGTAGCCCCACTGGTAGGGAACCTCTTTTCCAGCATAAATTCAATTGATTTCAATACTTTGAATGAGAGTATATCGGTTCCTCTCAAGAGCATAAATTTTACAATACACCGATGGTTTCCCACTCTCGACCCTTCTTACAGAATTGAAGATGTGCTTATTAGTCAATTTCAAAGCATGATCTCAACATCTTCAATAACTGGAATCTTTACCTCGGTGACCCAGTTTATTATTGACCTGGGTATAGCGCTATTTATTATTATTTTTATAACCTATTTCTTTATTAAGGAGCAGAATATGTTTAACAATATGGTAACTGCTCTTTTCCCGGACAAGTATGAAGAGAATATAACCAGAGCACTGGAGTCTATTAATAAATTGCTTGTCAGGTATTTTATTGGAATCAGCACGGAAGCGCTTGCTATAACTCTGTTAAACGGCCTGGGGCTCTATCTCATTGCGGGAGTCGACTTCTCTCTGGCCTTTGTACTGGCATTCATTTCAGGAGTTTTGAATGTTATCCCTTATATAGGTCCTCTTTCGGGTGGCGTTTTTGGCGTACTAATGTCTTGTGTCAGCCACGGATTTACAGATCCTCAGATTGGCAATTTTATAATCACTACAGGCCTTATATTCTTTGTGACCCATATGATTGACCTCTTCCTGTTTCAGCCTAATATATACTCAAAAAGCGTCAAGGCTCATCCTCTTGAAATCTTCCTTGTTATTCTTATTGCAGGCAGTATTGCCGGAATAACTGGAATGCTGGTGGCAATCCCGGCTTACACTGTAATAAGAGTATTTGCCAGAGAGTTTCTATCAAAATTTAAAGTCGTAAAAAAACTTACAGTAAATTTTTAATCTGTACTTACCTGACTGCTGATATAAAATAAAAAAGGGTGCCAAATGACACCCTCTATTTTATCTTTTCAATAGATTATTTCTTTGTTGATTCAAATATTGCATTGTACTTGTCATAGTTTGCCTTGTAATTTTCACCTCTGTCACGGAAACGGAAGTATATATTCTTTAAATACTCAGCACAAACTAGTTTAACCTCAGGATCTGTTGTCCTTTCATAACATTTTTCGAAAGGTTCAATAGCTGCTTCAAGATTTGCTTCAAGCTCTTTTACCATTGCATTGTATTTTGCATCGTCAAGCTCTTCAGCCGATTTTGTCTGTAAGTCCACTGCTTTATCATAATAAGCTGCTCCAGTTGCAAAATATCCGAAATAGTAGTTTGGATCTAATTCAGATGATTTTTTGTACATCTCAACAGCTTTAGTCATATCGTTAAGCTTCTTCCAAACATTACCCTCCGCGTATAACAGAGAAGCATTTTGCGGTTCATTCTTTTGTGCCTGGTGTATGTATTCAAGAACTTTAGCAGGATCGTCATTAGACTCCAGGTATGCATTGATCAGTGAAACCAAAACGCTCTGGCTGGTAGGATATTTAGAGAAAGCTTTACCAAGAAGCTCCTTGGTTTTATTCATATCACCTCTGCCTTTGTATATTTCGGCCATATATGAGAACACATCTCCTTTAGCTTCATATCCGTTATCAAGACAAATCTGGAAGAACTTGAGAGCTCTGTCATAATCCTTGTTCATATTTGCTGTAAGAGCTGTATAATAAACCATTGTAGAGTCAAATTTATTTACCAGCTTGTGTGAACTACAGAGGTAAGACGCTTCAAAATTCTTAGAGGCTCTTGCTACATCGCCAACATTGTATGCTGCCATACCTTCGTTTTTATATCTGGTTTCAATGGTATTTAACACAGTAACAAAATCTTTTGTTTTAGTACCTTTCGGATCGAGTTCAATCCCCTTATTTGCTGCAGTGAATGCCTCTGCAAGTAAGTCTCCTTCGAGGTATGGTTTTGTTATTACCCAAGCTGCAAGAGTACCGTCCGGCCTGAAATAGAGATCTTTATCATAATAAGATGAGACTGTCATCTTTTCTCCATTAACCTCTTTTTCAGATGTTTCATTAATTCTCTGGTCTTTCAGAAGAACCTTTACCTCGGCTTGTGCAGCATCCAGCCAAAGGGCTTTAATCGGAGCGTCGAATACTTCTAGATATGCCGAAGATAGAGCCAGCCATGTAGCCGGATTTGATGACTTTTTAGGATCATCGGCAGCAGCTTTGGCCTTCTGGAAATTCTTAACGGCAACTGCGGCTTCCTTTGTTTGCGCACCTAACTGAACAGTTAGCAGTATGGAAAGTGCAATTAATAATTTTTTCATTTTAAATTATTGGTAGATTAATTGTTGTTGTTTATTTCAGTACTTTCAGTCTGATCGTTTTTTTCTTCATTCTTTACAACACGGCAAACAGCTGCGATCATATCACCATCCTTGATGTTGATTAACCGTACACCCTGTGTTGCTCTTCCGGCCACTCTGATATCGGATACTGCAACTCTGATTGTAATACCCGATTTGTTGATAATCATAAGATCATCTTCGTCCGTAACCGATTTAAGCGATATAAGAGAGCCTGTCTTTTCGGTAATATTCAATGTTTTAACACCTTTTCCACCTCTGCTTGTAATTCTGTAATCCTCCACATCGGATCTCTTCCCATAACCATTTTCACTTACAACCAGTATATGAGTATTCTCTTTATCACCATTTTCAGTATCCACACAAACCATGCCGATTACTTCATCGTCATCCTCTATGTTTATTCCTCTTACACCTGTACCGGTCCTTCCAATCGCTCTTGCATCGCTTTCGTGGAATCTGACACATTTTCCATTTCTGGCAGCAATAAGTATCTCGCAGTTGCCATTTGTAAGAATAGCTTCCAATAGCTGGTCGTTCTCTCTTATCGTTATTGCATTAACACCATTTTGCCTTGGTCTGGAGTACTCTTCGAGCAAAGTTTTTTTAATTACTCCTCTCTTGGTGGCCAGAATTATGTAATTATTATTAATAAAATCTTTATCGGCAAGGTTCTTTACATTTATGTATGCAAGAACTTTATCTTCCGAGTCAATATTAATAACATTCTGCAGAGCTCTTCCCTTTGAGGCCTTAGAACCTTCTGGTATTTCATATACCTTAAGCCAGTAGCATTTTCCCTTTCCGGTAAAGAAGAGCATTGTGCTGTGCATATTTGCTACATATATGTGCTCTATAAAGTCTTCATCGCGCGTTGTACTTCCTTTTGTTCCAACACCACCTCTGTTCTGGGTTTTGTACTCAATAAGCGGAGTCCTTTTGATATACCCAAGGTGAGAGATTGTAATTACGACATCTTCATCCGGATAAAAATCCTCAGGATTGAAGTCCTCACCCGTAAGTTCAATTGATGTTCTGCGGGCATCCCCGAATTTCTCTTTTAGCTCAATCAGCTCGCTCTTAATCAGATTCATCTGGAGAGTAACATCTGCCAGAAGCTCTTTAAGAGAAGCTATAAGCTTTTGTAGTTCATCGTATTCAGCTTGTAATTTACCCCTTTCAAGACCGGTAAGCTGCCTGAGTCTCATCTCCACAATTGCTCCCGCCTGAATTTCGCTGAATGCAAATCTTTCACAAAGATTACTCTTTGCCTCTTCGACTGTTTTAGAACTCCTTATTATAGCGATAACTTCATCGATAAAATCAAGAGCTTTAAGCAACCCTTCCAGAATATGAGCTCTCTTTTCAGCTTGCTCCAGTTCAAATTTAGCCCTTCTTACAATTACCTCATGCCTGTGTCTCACATAGTATTTTATGAGTTGTTTGAGGGAAAGTAATCTTGGCCTTCCATCTACAAGGGCGATATTATTAACAGAGAAACTTGACTGTAGTTGTGTATATTTGAACAGAGTATTTAATACCACATTTGCAACGGATCCCATCTTAAGTTTAATAACAATTCGCATACCTCTCCGGTCGCTCTCGTCATTAATGTATGAAATCCCCTCAATTTTTTTATCCTCAACGAGTTCAGCTATTTTCTCTATCAGCTCCCGTTTATTGACCATGTATGGTATTTCGGAAACAACTATTGTCTCTCTTCCACTCTCACTAACCTCAATATCTGTTTTAGATCTCACAGATATTTTTCCTCTGCCGGTCTCGAATGCGTCCTTAATACCTTGAGTACCAAGAATAATACCGCCTGTTGGGAAATCAGGTCCTTTTATGTATCGCATCAGCTCCTCAACAGTGATATCATTATTGTCAATATATGCACAGGTTGCATCTACGACCTCTCCCAGATTGTGAGGAGCCATATTAGTAGCCATACCTACTGCAATACCAGATGCCCCGTTTAAAAGCAGCAAAGGTGCTTTTGCAGGAAGTACAACAGGCTCTTCCAGAGAGTCATCAAAGTTTAATTTAAAATCTACTGTATTTTTATCGAGGTCCGACAGCACCTCTTCGGCAATCTTCTTAAGTTTTGCCTCGGTATAACGCATTGCAGCAGCTGAGTCACCATCAATAGAGCCAAAGTTACCCTGGCCATCTACCAGCATGTACCTCATACTCCAATCCTGGGCCATTCTAACCATTGCTTCGTAAACACTGGAGTCACCGTGAGGGTGATATTTTCCCAGTACCTCCCCTACAATACGGGCAGATTTCTTAAAAGATTGTCCTGACGATAATCCCAGTTCTGACATTCCGAAAAGTACTCTCCTGTGTACGGGTTTGAGTCCGTCCCTGACATCGGGTAAAGCACGCGACACGATAACAGACATCGAATAATCGATGTATGCACTCTTCATCTCATCCTCAATGTTTATCTTAATTATCCGAGGGTTGTTTTCTGTTTCTTCAATCATCTTAAAGGTTACTTTTCATTTTTAAAAAAGAGGTGTAAAAGTACAAATAAAAAATATGATGAACAAATTGTTCGGAGATTTGTCTTATTATTGTATTTTAGCGGGTCAAAAGCATTTTTATGAATCTACAGTTATCAAAAGAACTAAACGACATTTTAGCCTACAGTAAGGAGGAGGCAATGAGACTTGGGAGCTATTCAATATCGACCGACCATCTCATTTTGGGGATTATCAGGCACCAGGATAACTCTGCTTTCGAAATAATGCATAATATGGGGGCAGATCTTAAAACCCTCAAAGTTAAAATTGAAGAACAGCTTAACGTTGGAGAGATTGTTCCATTTGATCAGGCGGAGAGGATAAATCTGGCAAAAAGCGCTGAAAACTCACTCAGAATTATGTATCTGGAGGCAAAGGCTCAAAAAGAGGTAGTTCCTACCCCTGTGCATCTGCTTTTAGCAATATTGCGAAATGACGAGGGGATATCAATATCTGCGCTGGAGGAGCAAAATATTACATACGACAGAGTACGGGACACTATTGCAGGTCGGGTATCTCCAAATAACAGCTCCTCTCAGGAGGATGATGAATATCTTCCTGCATCGGATCCAGGAGGAGAGAAACCTGCATTTAAATCGGTCGATTCTAAAAACACGAAAGAGCACGGAAGCACACCTGTTCTTGACAGTTTCGGATTTGACCTTACCGCTGCTGCAGTTGAAAACAGACTAGACCCTGTTGTGGGCAGGGACAAGGAGATTGAGAGGCTTGCTCAGATCCTGGGAAGAAGAAAGAAGAATAACCCTGTAATTATTGGCGAGCCGGGAGTTGGAAAGAGTGCTATAGCTGAGGGACTTGCAATAAGAATTGCAAATAAACAGGTCTCACGTGTTTTGCTAAACAAGAGAATTATTTCTCTGGATATTGGATCAATTGTTGCCGGAACTAAATACCGCGGTCAATTCGAGGAGCGAATGAAGGCAATTCTGAATGAACTTGGCAAGAACCCTCATATAATTCTTTTTATTGACGAACTGCACACTCTTGTTGGTGCAGGCGGTGCATCTGGATCTCTGGATGCTGCAAATATGTTAAAACCTGCCCTTGCAAGAGGTGATATTCAGTGTATTGGCGCAACAACTCTGGATGAATTCAGGGAGCATATTGAGAAGGATGGAGCTCTTGAAAGGAGATTTCAAAAGGTAATTATTGAACCTACAAATTTTGAAGAGACTCTGAATATTCTGGAAAATATTAAGGAGAGATACGAAAAGCACCACAATGTAAAGTATACTAAAGAGTCTTTAATCTCCTGCATAAGGCTTTCTCAACGTTATATCTCGGACAGATGTTTGCCTGATAAAGCAATTGATGCCATGGATGAAGCCGGTTCAAGAGTGCACCTTAAGCATCTGAAAGTACCGGAATTTATATCTGTACTGGAACACGAGATTGAACCTATCAGAGAGGAGAAGCGAGTTGCAATAAGCAGGAATCAGTTTGAAGAGGCGGCCAAATTAAGAGATTTGGAGAGGCAGAAAATGGAGGAGCTGGAGATTGCACAAAAGAGATGGAACGAAGAGCAGAATCTGAATCCTCAAATTGTCGATGAGAATGATGTTGCTGAGGTGATGTCTATGATTACCAGTGTTCCTATATATAAACTTGCAGAATCTGAAGGTGACAGGCTTTCGAAAATGGGAAGCGCGTTGAGAGAGAAGATAATTGGGCAAGATGAGGCTGTTGATAAGGTTGTTAGAGCAATCCAAAGAAACAGAGCAGGTCTAAAGGATCCAAACAAACCGATTGGTTCTTTCATTTTCCTGGGACCTACCGGAGTTGGTAAAACTCAACTGGCCAAGATATTAACAGAATATCTGTTCGACTCATCTGATAATCTTATCCGGATAGATATGAGCGAATATATGGAGAAGTTCTCCGTAAGCAGGTTGATTGGAGCGCCTCCGGGATATGTTGGTTATGAAGAGGGCGGTCAGCTAAGTGAAAAGGTCCGCAGAAAACCTTACAGCGTTGTTCTGCTTGACGAAATTGAGAAGGCACACCCCGATGTATTCAACATCCTTCTACAGGTACTCGATGAGGGGCGTCTGACAGACAGCAACGGCCGTGCTATAGATTTCAGAAATACTCTGCTGATCATGACATCCAATATTGGAAGCAGGGAGTTAAAGGAGTATGGTTCTGGTCTTGGTTTTTCAAATACTACAAAAAGAAATATAAGTGAAAATACAAGGCAGATCATAGAGAAGGCTCTGAAAAAGACCTTTACGCCGGAATTTTTAAACAGGGTGGATGATCAGGTTTTATTCAACACTTTGAGTAAGGACGATATATGTAAGATAATAGATATAGATTTGAATGATCTCTATAAACGGATTGAGGCAGCCGGATACCATCTTAAGCTAACAGATGAGGCTAAGGCTTTTGTTGCGGAACAGGGCTATGATCCTCAATATGGAGCAAGACCGCTGAAAAGGGCAATACAGAGATTCATCGAGGATCCTTTGGCAGAGTCGATTGTAACCGGTAAAATCAAACTGAACTCTACTCTTATAATAGAGATTGACAATGAGAATGGAGATTCAACTCCTACTCCAGAGAAACTTAAGGTTTCCGTGGTTGAATAGTATTAGATGATTGGAATCACAGCATGTGAGGTCGCCCTTTAATGATTTTCTGAAATATACTCTTTTTAGGGTAACCCTGTTAATAGCAAACTTGATCGGCTCTGTTTTCGAAAGATATACAAAGCCGATTTTTTTATACATATCCCCTTCCGACCACTCTGCATCGGCATAACTCATAACCTCGTCAGGATCTACATTTCGGCAGAAGTGTTTAAATAGTTTGCTGGCCCCTCCTGCCACTCTTAACGCTCCGGCAGATGCATATCTGACCCACTCATAAGAACTTACTGTCAATCCATCCCTTGTAATAGGTCTCGGTTTTGAAAAGAGTGCCACTGCAATTAGATTATCTTTATAAAACAGTCCATATTTGAATTTTGCTTTTGCTCTTCCAAGCAGATGGTTTGTATCCATAAAGCTGTCAGCAACATCGGAGGTAATCTTTTTGACTGTACAGTTTCTGGCATATATAGATTTATCCGGGAGTAATACCGCTTTTATTCTCTCAATTATTACAGACCTGTTGTTTACCCATAAATCTTCATAAATATGGATAGAGCGGAAATTCTCTGACAAAATATTCTCCGGGAATTTTTCTGTATTAAACTCCTCTCCAACTATATCTCTGAATATCACTTTTATTCTCTTTTCCGGGAATAGATATACTCCTTGCTTCTCTATCAAGCAGGTCAAATTCAATGAGTGTAGAAACGATGCAAAATCCTCACGGTTATTCATTCTGCAAAATTAAAAAATGGTGAAATAATCACCATATTATTTGGAAATAAATTTTTCTTGTCTATCTTTGCACTCCCATTACGAAAAACCCGTTTATGGGTATGATTCAGTAGCTCAGCAGGTAGAGCACAACACTTTTAATGTTGGGGTCCTGGGTTCGAGCCCCAGCTGGATCACAAAAACAGAAGCCAAGCAGAAGCTTGGCTTTTTTGTTTTTGCGAACCAGCGCGACAAGCTCGCTTGAGAGCGATGGAGTGCAAAAACAAAATATTTTTGAGCGAAAGCGAAAAAACTGTTTTTGTGTGGGTAAGTAAAAAGATTCCGGGTCGGACGAAGCTGCCCACGGCTGCTGAGTCACGACAGCTGGATCTGATTCACGGCAGCAGATCACAAAAACAGAATAAGCAACTGGGCTGATAGAACCCTAAGAAACATCGTCAAAGGATAGACAGTTGCATAACTGACTGCAGGCAGATCATTTTTAGCAGATGAATTAGCAAATGCAAGCGCAGGCGGATCGGTACAGCTACCTGCCAAAAGTCCCATTAAAGTAAAGTAATTCAACTTGAAATACCTGTATCCTATAAATCCGATTAATGTCAAAGGAATAACTGTGATAATGGCCCCATAAAGGATCCAGATTGCACCACCACCATTCACAATAATATCAACAAATCCCTTTCCTGCATCCAGACCTACGCAGGCCAAGAAAAGAGAGATCCCAATCTCCCGGATCATAAGGTTAGCACTTATTGTGGAGTATGTCACAAGTCTAAGTCTGGGACCGAAATTACTCATTAAAAGCGCAACAATCAGTGGACCACCGGCAAGACCAAGTTTAACGGGTTGGGGTATTCCGGGTATAGCAAAAGGAATTGATCCCAGCAAAATACCTATAGCAATTCCAAAGAACATTGAGATCAAATTAGGCTCTCTTAGACGTTTCAATGCATTACCGATATTGTTTGCAGCAGCCTCTACCCCTTCCGGAGTACCTACGACAGTGAGTTTATCGCCAATCTGCAATTTTAAACGTGGAGACGCTACGAGATCTACACCAGCCCTGTTTACCCTGGTTACAGTAATTGAGAATGCTTTACCGAATTTGAGGTCAGAAAGGCTTTTACCATTGATTGACTCTTTTGTCACCAATATTCTTCTTGAAATAACACTCTTATCCTCTCTCTCCCACTCTTGCTCTACAAATGGAATCTCTCCACCAATAAATGCAGAAATAGCAGGGAAATCCCCCTTCTGCATAATTACAAGAAGTGTACTGCCACTTTCGAGAACCGATGAAGCTCCGGCAATTTTAATCTCACCATTGGGTCTCTTTATTCTGGATATTACGAATCCTTTGTCTATAAAACCTTTAATATCCTCAATTCTCTTTCCAACCAGAGCAGGATTTAGCAGAGAGAGTGCAACCTTGATGGTTTCACCCGGATTATCTTTGGCTACATCTTCCAGTTTTTTATTTTCGGCAGATATATCAATTTTAAAGATCCATCTGAGAAAAATAAGAGTAAATATAATCCCTATTACACCTAGAGGGTATGCAACTGCGTATCCTAATGCAATTACGGGATCGGCAGCTCCGTGCAAGTCGGCATAAGTTTGCTGAGCAGCTCCAAGCCCAGGTGTGTTAGTAACTGCTCCGGATAGTATTCCGACAATCGCCTGTCCGGATATTCCTGTAACCTCCTTAATAATAAGCGCTGTAAGCACTCCGGTCAATACTATTCCGGCAGCAAAAAGATTGAGCTTTACCCCACCCTTCTTAAATGAGGAGAAGAAACCCTGTCCAACCTGCATACCAATTGAGTAAACAAACAGAATGAGACCGAACTCTTTGACAAAATGTAAAATATGGGTATCGATTCCTAATCCAAAGTGACTGAACGCAATTCCTGCAAAGAGAATCCAAGTCACACCAAGAGAGATCCCACCAACTTTAATTTTTGATAAAAACATACCTGCTGTAATTGTTAGAGCAAGCATAATTACAGCCTGAGCTATTCCGCCTGGGGTGAAGAGAGAAACTATCCAGTCCATTTCAATATTTTTTTCAAAAATAGTATATTTGGAAAAATAAAAGCATTATGAAATTTATTGATGAATTCAAACAATTTGCTACCAGAGGTAATCTTTTAGATCTTGCAGTAGGTATTATCATAGGTAGCGCATTCGGAAAGATAGTCTCCTCTTTGGTTGCAGATATTATAATGCCCCCAATCGGGTTGCTGATAGGAGGAGTAAACTTTACCGAGCTAAAAATTGTACTCAACCCTCATATTCTTTCCGGAGGGCTTTTATCGAATCCGGTTACTATAAATTATGGTAACTTCCTTCAAACAATATTTGATTTTATAATTATTGCATTTGCCATCTTTTTGGTCATTAAGGGGGTAAACAGAATCAATCTCAAAAGAGAGAAGGAGCTCGCAAAGAATGTTGCGCCCAAAGAGGACCCTGCAGATGTAAAACTTTTAAAGGAGATCAGAGATTTGTTAAAAGAGCAGAGCGGAAAAAAATAATTTTTGCCGTTAACTATTGTTTACTAATTTTGCAATCCTTTGCGACAGTAGCTCAGTCGGTAGAGCATCAGCTTCCCAAGCTGAGGGTCGCGAGTTCGAATCTCGTCTGTCGCTCACTCTTACTTAAAAATCTATTGGTTTCCAGTAGATTTTTTTATTTAATCCTGTGAATAGTATTTGTAGAGAAAACTTACGAGTTCATTAAAGTACTTCTCAACAGCAAGTTTACATTCAGGTTGTAATACTTTATTTGACGGAGTAGAAAAAATAGATTTATATCCATTCTCTTTGTTCATCCAATCGTATTGGCCATCTACTATTTTGGAAATTTTTGGAATTGAAATCTTAACATAACCTGGCACATAAGTTATGTCAAAGGTAAAATTTGCTTCACCTAACGCATTTTTAGATGAACTTATGGTTTTCTTCACCCTAAATCTTTTGAAATCGCCAAAGTCATCTTTCAGATAGAAGTCACTAAAATTGATAACACCTTGACCAAAATATGCATCAAGCACATATGCAGAGATACCTCTCCTTTCGTAAAACTCGAACCTGTTTCCGATAAGAGAGCGATAATACTCCAGAGGGAAATCGCAATAAAGGAAATTAATAAGGGAGCTAGTCTTTAATTTTGCACTCTCCACATTATTATCCGGGGTTTTTATAATAATATAGTCTCTTTTGCTATCCGAAACCAGTCCATTTGGAGTTAACTCAAATTTAGGAGGATTTAAATCTGCAATCCAGATAGATGAGTCAAAGTTTTGTCCAGATGCAGCCCTTTTTAAAAGCGAGTCAGTAAAATTATTGATAGTACCAATTATCTCATTATAACCGGTTTTGATGCTTGATTTAAAAAAACTCACAAGTTCTGTTCTCTCCTGTAATCTTTTACCCTTACTATTTGTAATAGAATTGTCCAGATATGTTATATAGTCAGCTATAGATAAATATTCTGAAGTAACATCTCCTGAAGATAAATTAATAGTTTGGTATTCAGTATATATATACGGATTCTCTATTATAACCTTACTATCCTCAAACGACACCATGTAATTGTAATAAAAG
>JAFIHK010000042.1 GCA_017848635.1 Bacteroidales bacterium
AAGCTTGAAGAGGAGGGTCTGGAAGGAGTTAAATTAATGTGGGTCAACTACCCTCATATGCCTACCGGAGCATCTGCCTCGAAAGAGTTGTTTGAAAAACTTATTAAATTTGGTAAGAAACATAATATACTAATATGTAATGATAATCCTTACAGTTTCATACTTAACGAGAACTATCTGAGTATTCTATCTGTTGAGGGAGCAAAAGATGTTGCTTTGGAGTTAAACTCTCTTAGCAAATCGCACAATATGCCAGGGTGGAGGATTGGTATGGTTGCTGGAGCCAAAGAATATATATCTGCAGTAGTCAAGATTAAGAGCAATATGGACTCGGGAATGTTCAGACCAATGCAGCTTGCGGCCGCAAAAGCCCTATCGGTAGATAGCGATTGGTACAATTCGATTAATAAGGTTTACATGCAGCGAAGAGCGCTTGCAGAAAAAATTCTTGATATGACCGGATGCTCATATGATAAAAAACAGAGTGGTCTTTTTTTATGGGGCAGAGTATCAGATAAATATTCAAGTGGAGAGGAGCTTGCAGATAAACTTCTCTATGAGGCAAATATATTTATAACCCCAGGTAAAGTGTTCGGAAGTAATGGAGAAAAATATATCAGAATATCCCTCTGCTCCGATACGTCAAAATTAAATGAATCTATAGAAAGAGTCAGTAAAATATTATGAAAATAGCAATTGCCGGGCTAGGTCTGATCGGAGGATCGCTGGCTCTTGATCTGAAAAAGAGGGGATTCGCCTCGGAAATTATTGGTGTCGACAACAATATCAGGCACTGTAATATTGCAGTACTTACTGAGCTTGTGGAGAGAACAGAAATTCTTGAAAAGGCTGTAGGTGAAAGCGATATGATTATATTATGCACTCCTGTCGGAGCAATTGAATCTATGCTTCCCTTTGTGCTGGACAGAGTGAAAGGCACTTCAAAAGTGGTTGTAGATATGGGTTCAACCAAATCTGAAATAGCAGAATCTGTCAAAAATCACCCTGCCAGAGAGAACTATGTAGCAGCTCACCCAATGGCAGGAACTGAGTTCTCCGGCCCACTGGCTGCAATTAGCAAACTATTTGATTATAAGCACGTAATAATTTGTGATAGAGAGAGATCTGGCAAGGAGCAGCTCAATAGAGTGCTTGAAATGTTCAAGGTCTTGAATATGAAGGTGAAATATATGAATTCGAAAGCACACGATCTCCACGTCGCTTACGTTTCCCATATATCGCATATTACCTCATTTTCGCTGGCATTAAGTGTTCTGGAGAAAGAGAGAGACGAGGAGAATATTTTGACTCTGGCCGCCGGAGGATTTGAATCAACTGTCAGGCTTGCCAAAAGTAATGCTGAAACCTGGGCCCCGATATTTATTCAGAATGCCGAGTATATAACTCAGGTATTGGATACCTATCTGGAAAAGATGAATCTTTTCAGAGATTACATTAAGGCAGCTGATAGTGAAAATCTGTGCAGATTAATGGAAAAGGCAAATGAAATTAAGAAGATACTAAATTAATATATATGGAGAACAAGTTTGAAATTAATCCCATCAACAGATGGAAATTTTATAAAGGACGCCCTCTGACAATTGCAGGTCCTTGCAGTGCTGAGAGTGAGGAGCAGATGTTTAAAACAGCCAGAGAGCTTGTCTCATTGAATAGGGTGGATATATTCAGGGCAGGAATCTGGAAGCCAAGAACACGTCCCGGAGCATTTGAGGGAGTAGGAAGAGAGGGGCTGGTTTGGCTTAGAGATATAAAGAGAGAGTTAGGATTGCCTGTTGCAACAGAGGTTGCAAACTCCTCTCATGTTAATGATGCCCTTAAATTCGGTGTGGATGTGTTGTGGATAGGAGCCAGAACATCTGCCAATCCCTTCGCCATGCAAGAGATAGCAGATGCATTGGCGGGAGTTGAAACAACAGTACTTGTTAAAAACCCGGTAAATCCCGATCCTGAATTATGGATCGGTGCTCTGGAGAGGATAAATAAGGCAGGTATAAAGAATATTGGCGCAATACACAGGGGATTTTCGGCATATGAAAAGACTCTCTACCGAAATCAGCCAAAGTGGCAGATACCTATTGAAATGAAGACAAACTTTCCCGAATTGCCACTAATTTGTGATCCAAGCCATATAGGCGGAGCCAGGGAATTTATATATGAGATATCACAAAGGTCAATGGACCTCAACTTTGATGGATTGATGATTGAGACACACTGTGACCCTTCGTGTGCGTTGAGTGACAAAAATCAGCAACTCACTCCGGAGGCTCTCGGGGCCATTCTCTCCAAACTGGTGCTGAGAACACCAACCTCCGATAACACATCTTTTGTTGAGATATTGGCAGATCTTCGTTCTCAAATTGATATTTATGACGACCAGATACTCGATATTCTCGAGCAGAGGATGAAGGTTGCCGAGGCGATCGGAAGGGTAAAAAAAGAGAATAATATCACTATTCTCCAGACAAACAGATGGGAAGAGATAATAAAAGGTGCATTAAAAAAGGGTCTTGCCAAGGGGTTAAGTGAAGAGTTTATTGACTTGCTGTTCAAGGCAGTGCACCAAGAGTCCATAAACCATCAGAATAGTGTTATGAATGAACCTTAGTCTCTCTTTTTTGTTAATATGGAAGATTTAGCTATATTTGCAGTCCCAACAGGGTACCCTGGCCGAGTGGTGAGGCACCGGTCTGCAAAACCGTGAACAGCAGTTCGATTCTGCTGGGTACCTCAATAAAGACCGACATCAAATGTCGGTCTTTTTATTTTTTAAAAAAAAAGAATGACAATTCTGTCATTCTCATTATTCTGTTCTCTGTAAAGAGTTAAAGTTCTTCAAAATTTACATCGGAAAAAGAATTTGATGTAATATCCTTTGGTGTTTCTGTTGGAACGGGGGCCTTCAATTTTATAAATTCTATAATCTCTTTCAACCCATCCGAAAATTTTTCGAAATCCTCTTTGTAAAGGAAAATTTTGTGTTTGTCGTAAACAAAGCGCCCGTCTTTATCTACTCTTCTTTTACTCTCTGTAATGGTAAGGTAGTAATCATTGTTTTTTGTAGCCTTGACATCAAAGAAATAGGTTCTTTTACCTGCTCTTACCGGTTTTGAGTAAACATCATCACCGTTGCGCTCTTGCGAGTCGGAGTTTTCGTAATCTTCGAAGTACATCTTAGTTAAGTTTAAATTTCATTTACAAAGATAAAATTAATTTTTAATGCTAAAACCCTATATTTGCAAAATATTTCTAAAAAAACATCCATTTTATGATTAACAGAAGACTATTGAGAATCAAAGTATTTAAAATTTTATTCGGTCGCATTTACGCGGGAAGGGAGAGCTATCAGGCGGCCGAAAAAGAGCTGTTGCTCAGCTGTGAAAAGACACTTGATCTCCTCTATTTTCTTCTTATGCTTCCTTATGAACTTAAAAAACAAGCTGTTGATAAAATTGAAATAGGTAAAAGCAAGTATCATCCAACACCAGAGGAGGCAAATCCTAATATGCGGTTCGTAGAGAATAGAGTATCGGAGATGCTTTCGGAAAATAAAGAGTTGATTGATTACTGCACAAAAAGAGGACTGGTGTGGGCCTCATGCAAACCTTTCGTAAAAAGTCTGCTCACATCGCTCTACTCCAAAGATTATTTCAAAGAGTATATGAGCTCAGAGAAGTGCGATTTTAACAGCGACAAAGCTCTCATTATATCATTTTTTAGAGAGGAGCTCGAAGATAATGATGCATTGTACGAAATACTTGAGGATATGAATATCTACTGGGCAGATGATATAGCTTATGTTGCAGATATCATCATCAAGATGCTCTCTCACCTCAAACCATCTGGCAAACTTAAGTTTCCCGAGATCTTCCTTCAGGAGGAGGATAAGGAGTATGCTTTAAGACTGCTTACACACTCAATGCTCCACTATGACGACTATGTGTCACTTCTTGCCAAATATGTCCATAACTGGGAGCCGGAGAGACTTGCCAGCACAGATACCTGCCTTATTGTCATGGGTATCTCAGAGGCCGTATCTTTTTCATCAATACCTATTAAGGTGACAATCAATGAGTTTGTTGAGATTTCCAAATATTACAGTACACAGAATAGCAAGGTTTTTGTAAATGGAATATTGGAAAAGGTCCTATTCGGTCTTAAGGAAGAGGGGAAGATAGAAAAAAGGGGACGGGGCTTGGTAGGCTCAATAGATTAAACTATTTTTGTAAACAATTAATAAAAGAATTTATATGAATTATTTAGTATTTCTACAGGGCGGAGCAGCTCCTGCCCAACAGGGAGGCGGCCAGTGGAGTTTCCTTATAATGATGCTTTTGATTTTTGTGGTTATGTACTTCTTTATGATAAGACCACAACAAAAGAGACAGAAGGAGCTCAACAAGTTTCGCGAAAGTCTTAAAAGAGGCGATAAGGTAATTACACTAGGCGGTATCTATGGTACTGTTACTGAGGTTAAGGAGACAACCCTACTTGTGGAGATTGACTCAAATGTAAAGATTAAAGTAGATAAATCTTCTGTAGTTAAAGACGTTACAGATATTCAGAAGTAGACTCCCATCCATGGCAAAGCTTTGGAAACCGTTTTTTTCATACGAAAGGGGCAGACAATTATTACTATTTTTGTTCTGTCTCTTTTTGGCATTTATTACCTGGATGATTCACAAACTATCCGAAGAGCAGATAGTATACCTCCAATACAATCTTAGAATAAAAACCAGCCTCTCCGGCAGAGCATCAGATGCTCTCTCATCGGAGCCTATAATAGTCAAGGGGCTCTCGACCGGATTTTATGTACTGAGTAGGAGCTACTCAAATGCTCCTGAAGAGATCGTAATAGAGGTTAATCCGCGATTGCTTAAGAGATCCGAGGTTTCCGACAAGCTGTTTTATTTAAGAACAGCCGATGTGAGAGAACAGATTGCGGATATTATAGCAGGTAATGTTTCCGAAGTTTCAATAACCACCGATACTGTTAAGTTTGAGTTTCCGAGGAGAAGCTCCCGCCGTGTAGTTGTTGTTCCGGTAATTAACAACAAAGTGGTCTCAGGTGGTAATTCACAGTACAATATTACACTTACTCCGGAATTTATTACTATATTCGGTTCATATGAGACAATTGGAAGCACCGATACACTCTATACTGAGAATATAGATCTGGCGGGAATACTCCAGAATAAATCGGGGGTAATCAAACTTAGACCGGTTAAAGGGATAAGCTATTCTACAACAGAGGTCTATTATTCGGTGACTCCTTCAAAATAGAGATAAAATGTATACTCTGGCCTGCACTGGGGGAATAGGAAGCGGAAAGTCCTATGTGTGTAAAGTCTTTTCAGCTATGGGAATTCCGGTTTACTATGCCGATGAGAGAGCAAAAATGCTATACCATTCGGAGAGTGAACTTCTTTGCGAGCTAACCACTCTTCTCGGAGATGAGATTGTTTCAGAGGGAGTTCTGCAAAAAGCACTGTTTGCAAAAATCATATTCAGCAATCCCAGGTTACTCAACAAGGTAAATGAAATCGTTCATCCATATGTGTTGAAGGATTTTCTGGCCTGGAAAAGCGAGTGCCGGCAGAGAGGAAAATCGCTGATTATAATCGAATCCGCAATTATTCTCGATGTTCAGATATTTAGAAACTGCATCGATGGTATACTTGTTGTTGATGCTCCAATTGATGTGAGGATAGCAAGGGTAATTAAAAGAGACTCTGTCGATGAAAGACAGGTAATTGAAAGAATTAATAGACAAATGAGCAGTGCAGATATGCTCTCAAAAGCCGATTATATTATATTTGCGGATGGAAAAAGAGCTGTTCTCCCACAAATATGTGATGTTTTGAAACAGCTCACCACAACATTAAATTGCTAATATAAAATGGGTTACGGAAAATGGATCTCAGGAGCTTTAGGTTGGGCACTAGGTGGACCAATCGGCGGGATTCTGGGATTTGCTTTGGGATCGATTTTCGATTCGGGAAATTCACAAGGGAGTAGAGGTACATCAGCAGCATTTTCGCAAACCGAACAGAGAAACAGCTTTTTGGTAAGCCTTCTTGTTCTCTCTTCTGCTGTCATGAGGGCCGATGGAAGAGTGATGAAATCGGAACTGGATTATGTCAAGAGATTTATCTCTGACAATTTTGGGGCAGATGCTACAAATCAGGCCTCTCTATTCTTAAAAGAGCTGTTGCAAAAAGATGTGGATATTCGTTCTGTTGGAGAGCAGATAAGGGTAAATATGAATCCATCTGCCCGTCTGCAGTTACTCCATTTTCTTGTTGGAATAGCGCAGGCCGATGGACAGGTGAGTTCCGACGAATTGCGGGTATTAAGACAAATTGCTCTCTCACTTGGTATCCCAAGTAGCGACAGTGAATCGGTCTTTGCAATGTTCGATAAAGGATTGGACGCAGCTTATCAGGTGCTTGAAATAGATAAGAGCGCATCGGACGATGATGTAAAAAAGGCATACAGGAGACTTGCAGTTAAACACCATCCCGATAAGGTTTCCAATCTTGGAGCAGATATTC
This sequence comes from Bacteroidales bacterium, assembly GCA_017848635.1. Classification (GTDB taxonomy): domain Bacteria; phylum Bacteroidota; class Bacteroidia; order Bacteroidales; family UBA932; genus JAFIHK01. The sequence goes on from JAFIHK010000042.1 coordinate 6,573, forward strand.
AAAAGGCTGCAGAGGAGAAATTTAAGAAAATACAACAGGCATACGATACAATTAAAAAAGATAGAGGTATTAACTGATTTATGAAAACCAACTTACAAAAAATTTTATCAGTTTCGGGACAAGCAGGTCTTTTCCTGTTTATTAACCAGGCTAATTCAGGAGTTATTGTAGAATCACTCTCTTCCAAAAAGAGATCACTTTTCGGGATGCAGAGCAGAATGACATCTCTCTCCGATATATCAATCTTTACCACAGAAGAGGAGCTCCCGCTCCAAAAAGTTCTTGAAGCAATGAGAGATTATCTTTCATCCGAAGAGGCGCCATCGGCAAAGGCTGATCCTGCAGTACTTAAAGAGTTCTTTGACAAAGTTATCCCAAATTACGACAGAGATAGATTCTATGTCTCTCATATGAAGAAGGTTGTAGAGTGGTATAATCAATTAAGGAGCTTTGCCTCCCTCGATTTTGAGGAGAAGGAGCAATGAGAGTAAAGCTGGTTACATTAGGCTGTTCCAAAAATAGAGTTGATTCTGAACATCTGCTCAGGCAGTTGTCTGCTTCGGGAATTGAAATTGCATCGGATGGGGATTTTTCACGAGATCACAAAGTTGATGCGATAATTCTGAACACCTGTGGCTTTGTCAAAGATGCAAAGCAGGAGTCGATAGATGCAATTCTTGCTGCAGTAGAGGAGAAAGAGAGGGGTGTGACAGATAAGGTACTTGTATTCGGCTGCCTATCTCAGCGATATGGCGATGAGTTAAGAGATTCTATACCTGAAGTTGACGGCTTCTATGGCGCGTTCGATCAGGAGTCTGTAGTATCTGCTCTTGGGAAAAAATATAACTCTTCTCTCTCAAATCTGCGCTATCTTACAACCCCAAAACACTATGCATATCTCAAGATTTCAGAGGGGTGTGACAGAGGTTGTGCATTTTGTTCGATACCTCTAATAAGAGGTGTACACAAATCTGTTCCAATGGAGGCTCTTGTTGAAGAGGCAGTCTCTCTGGCGGAATCAGGAGTAAAAGAGCTTATAGTAGTTGCTCAGGACACAACATATTATGGTGTTGATCTCTATAAAAAGAGGATGATAACGGATCTGTTAAGGAGGCTTACAGAGATAAAAGGCATTGAGTGGATCAGATTACACTACTCGTATCCGGCTGCTTTTCCTGAGGATCTGCTTGAATTAATGGCATCGGAACCAAAGATATGCAAGTATCTGGATATCCCGCTGCAACATATATCCGACAGAGTTCTCGACAAAATGCGACGAAATATAAGCGGCGATGAGACCAGGAGAATAGTTGAAAAATTCCGTAAACTTGTGCCTGGCATTGCTTTGAGGACAACTATGATCGTCGGCCACCCGGGCGAAGACTCCAAGGCTTTTGAGGAGTTAATCTCATTTGTGAAGGAGTCACGATTCGAGAGGCTTGGGGCATTTACTTATTCAAAAGAGGAGGGTACTTTCGGAGCATTAAATTATAGGGATTATATTCCTCAAAGTATAAAGGATGAGAGATTCGCGAGACTAATGGAGGTGCAATCTTCAATCTCTTTGGAGTATAACAGCTCAAGAATTGGAAGTATTGAGAGGGTGTTGATAGACTCTTTTGACGGCAAAGTTTATACAGCAAGAAGCCAGAAAGAGAGCCCCGAAGTTGACGGCGAGATTCTTATAGGGGCAGATAGTTTAAAAACCGATATAAATTCTAAAAATATTATTGGTACATTTGCGAATGTGATAATAGATAATGCAGATGAATATGATCTGCTTGCGAGATTTGTTTAACTTTAACTATTAAAAAATGAAACTTTTAGAAGGAAAAGTAGCTCTTATTACCGGTGCTGCAAGAGGGATCGGAAAGGCGATTGCATTTAAATTTGCATCGGAGGGAGCTAATATTGTATTTACAGACCTGAACCTTAATGAGAGTGCGCTTGAGACTAAGGCAGGACTTGAATCTTTGGGAGTTAAGGTACTGGCTTTAGCTTCAAATGCAGCTGTTTTTGAAGATGCACATAAAGTTGTAGAAGAGTCTGTAAAGGAGTTTGGAAGAATTGATATTTTAGTTAATAACGCCGGAATTACAAAAGATGGCCTTATGATGAGAATGTCCGAGGATCAGTGGGATGCAGTGATTAATGTAAACCTAAAATCGGCATTCAATTTTGTACACGCAGTCACTCCTGTCATGATGAAACAGAGAACGGGAAGTATTATAAATATGAGTTCAGTTGTAGGTGTTGGTGGAAATGCAGGTCAAGCTAACTATTCTGCATCAAAAGCCGGTATGATTGGATTGGCAAAATCCATAGCACAGGAGCTTGGATCAAGAGGGGTAAGAGCAAATGCTGTAGCACCCGGATATATTATGACCGAAATGACAGATAAGCTCCCTGATGATGTCAAGAAGGAGTGGGCAGAAAAGATTCCTCTGAAAAGGGGTGGAACACCCGAAGATGTGGCAAATGTATGTCTCTTCCTGGCATCTGACCTTTCGTCATATGTTACAGGGCAGGTAATATCTGTCTGCGGAGGTATGAAAATGTAAGTTATGAATAAAAAATTCTCAATACCGGTTGTTTTTGCAGTAGCACTATTAATAGTAAGCTCCTGTGCGCCGGTATTGCAGAATTTTTATATTGATGTAAAAGATAGCAATAAGCTGAGTTATCCTGTAAATGGTAAATCTATTGCGATTTTTGCCATAATACCTGGATCGTCAAATCTTGAAACCAGATATCTGGTCAATGATTCATCCAATATGTCCCAATTTTGCATTGACCTTGCACGAGGGTTGGAGGATAAACTATCTCTTAATGCCGGAGAGATACCGACATTCAATATCAGGGAGGATTTACTCAGAGCAAAAGATTCATTAAGCGGTGAGAAACTCTTGGAAATCTCATCATCTGACCTGGTAATCATTCTTGAATCTTTGATATATGAGAAGCCTGTTAAAAATCTTGACAGCAATTCATTAAACTTCAAGGTTCCAACTTTTATAAGCATTTCCGGTTTCGATAATGATTTTGGTACACTACCATCATTCAGTTACAGTGATACAGCCTATGTAGAGCTTACGCCAAATGAGAGAGAGTACCTTGATAGCGATAATATTAAGTCCAGACTCTACTCAGCTATTTCCAAATCGGTAGGGAGAGAGATGGCTCATATTATTGTTCCTCAATGGGAACCGCAGTTACGCCAAATATATGTATACTACAATCCTGAATGGATTGATGCCTATATGAAGGCAATGAGCTTTAAATGGGATGATGCTATTAAGTTGTGGAGCGCAATTATCGATGAAAAAAATCCAAAAATCACATCTGCTGCTGCATATAATATAGCACTTGCCTGCGAAATGTCTGGCAGGCTCGAACTTGCATTGCAATGGCTGGAATACTCGTACAAGGTATTGCCAAGCGATGATGTTTTAAAATATAAACTGTTAATTGAAGCGGAAATTGAAAAGAAAGAGAAGTAATATTTCCGATGTTCCGGTTAACAGGGAGAAATTGATCCGCAGGCACCGTAAAACCATCCTTTTTAACGATAAAGAGATGGAGGCTCTCAACGCTTTCTTCAAAAAATACAATATTAAATCTCAGACAGGTTTTTGTCGGGAGGCGATTATCTCATCCATACTCCGTAGATTGGAGGAGGATCATCCAAAATTATTTTAAAAAAAGGTGGGTCTGTAAGCCGGATTCTGTACCCTTTCGGGCCTCTGCCATTTATCTATTGCAGCCTACCCCCCGGCAAAGAGCGAGCAACTCTTAGCTGCCGGTATACATGGCCTTGCAGGAGGCTGGCCGTACATCCGATTTGTCACCAAACCGAATCGTGGGCTCTTACCCCACATTTTCACCCTTACCCCTAAGGGCGGTTTTTTTCTGTTACGGTTTGCCAGAATTTACACCCTGCTGCGATTTCCGCAGAGCCTTGCTCTACCCTGTCCGGACTTTCCTCCCTTTCGGGCGGCAGAGCGACCCACCGGGTGCAAAGGTAAAAAAAAGGAGGAGAATTCAATTTTATGTTATATTTGCATTGCATTATACAATGCTTGGGGGTGCCGTAAGGCTGAGATTATACCCTTTAACCTGATACGGATAATACCGGCGAAGGGAAAGCGTACATACATCTTTTTTACCCCCTGCTTTTAAATATTTAATTATGAAAAAATTAAGTTTATTATGCGGGGTTTTTTTATTTCCATTTATTTCCCTGGCTCAAAATGAGCAAAAAGAAAAAAATGTTATTGTTAAACTGGACAGTATTGTTGTTCAGGCTGTAAGAGCAGGCAAAAACACACCGGTAGCATGGTCCTATCTATCCGGTAAGCAGATTAACAGCAGTTCACCATCGGGTTCGATCCCTATGATGTTATCTAATCTTCCGTCGGTAGTATCCACAACCGAGGGAGGTAACGGACTTGGTTACTCCTATATGAGAGTAAGGGGTAGTGACGGATCCAGAATAAATGTTACACTTAACGGTATTGCATTGAACGATTCTGAATCTCAGGAGATGTTTTGGGTAGACCTTCCGGCGCTAACCTCTTTTATCCAAAATGCTCAGCTTCAAAGAGGAATCGGTACATCTGTCAACGGCTCCGGGGCGTTTGGGGCGTCATTAAATATGCAAACGCTTTCCATTAACAGCGATGCATATGGATCGGGTGAGTTCTCCTATGGCAGTTGGAATACAGTCACAACAACCTTGGGAGCCGGAAGCGGATTGCTTGAAAACGGGAGTAGTTTTGATATCAGGTACTCTAACAATCATGGAAGCGGTTATGTGAGAAATTCCGGAGGAGATCTGAACTCACTGTATATTAGAGCAGGTTATACCAAGAGAAAAGATAATGTGGCTATCAATTTCCTCTATGGCGATCAAAAGACAGGAATTGCCTGGAACGGAACACCTGGTTATATGTTGACGAGCAACCGAAGATACAATCCAGCAGGCGAATATTTTGATGAGGCAGGAAATGTAAGATACTACGATAACGAAACAGATAACTATAAGCAGATGCACCTGCAGGGGGCCTGGCAACACCAGTTTTCCGACAGATTATTTACATCCTTTACATTAAATTATACAAATGGTTTCGGTTACTACGAAAATTACAAGTATAACCGTAAATTTTCAAAATATGGATTTCCAAACCAAACTGTTAATGGAGTAAATTATTCAAAATCCGATTTTATAATCAGGCAGATACTTGATAACGATTACTATGCTGCAAATTTCTCTCTGAATTATATAACTGAAGATTGCCGCTCAACTACAGGAATCTTTTACTCTACTTTTGATGGTCGTCACTTTGGCAAAGTATTGTGGTCCAAATATAATGAGAGTATTCAACAAAAATATCGCTGGTACGATAACAGGGGCGATAAGAGTGATTTTACAGTTTTTTCAAAATTGGAGAAGAGGCTGGTAGGTAATCTTTACTCATATTTGGATCTTCAATATAGAAGAGTTACATATCGCCTCAGAGGTCCCGATGACGATCTTACTTCACTTGACTACTACTCTTTTTATAACTTTTTTAATCCGAGGGCTGGTGTGCTGATTAAAGGTAAAAATGGAGGAACAGCATACTTCTCCGTTGCCGTAGGTCACAAGGAGCCGACACGTTCCGACTTGAAAGATGCCATCAAATCGGCCGGTGGCAATAGTATGAAATCCGAAAAACTTGTTGATTATGAGGCTGGCTACAGATATGAGAGTGAGAGATTTTCGGGCTCTCTAAATCTCTATTTTATGGAATACAAGGATCAACTTGTACCAACAGGAAAACTAAGCGAGACAGGATATGTAATAAAAGAGAATGTTCCTGACTCATATCGGAGAGGTGTGGAGGCAGAAATAGCCTGGAGAATATGTAAAAATATTGCATTTGAGGGTAATGCGACTTTAAGCAGGAACAAGATTAAGAACTTTACGTTATGGACAGAGTTATACGACAATCCTGACGATTGGAATTATATAGGTCAGAGATCGGTAAAATATTCAAGTACGAATATATCATATTCACCGGAGATTATTGCATATTCTGCTCTTAAGTTTGAGAACGGTTCAGGCTACTTATTTTCGGTCAACTCAAAATTTGTCGGGAAGCAATATTATGACAACTCCTCGAACGATGATTTTTCAATTCCTGCCTATTTAACATTTAACCTATCTGCCGGCAGGGAGCTGAAATTTAAGAATGGAACTTCTGCCGGAATATCACTTTTTGTGAATAACATATTCAATAGAGAGTACTTCTCAAATGCCTGGGTATACAGAGCGCAATTTGAATCCGGAGCTGAAGATTATATAGAGGACGGACTATTCCCACAACCGGGAACCAATTTTACAATTAAAGTAAACTTCAAATTCTGATTATGTTACTTGAACTCTTTGGCGCATTAAGTGCTTTGATCTATCTATGGCTGGAGATAAAACAGAAGAGCCAGATGTGGATAATCGGGATTGTTTCCGGGCTGGTTTATGTTGCAGTATTTTCAACTCAGTCTCTCTATGCCTCTGCTGGAATTCAGGCGTTCTTTGTAATAATGAGCATTTATGGATGGATCTCCTGGTCCAAACAGCGAGACAAACTCTCTGCAGATCCTTTTTTTAAGAGGATATCGGCCGGGAGTGTAATTATATATCTGCTCTTAACGGCAGCCTTAACCCTTCTTTTGTCAACTCTTTTAAGACTGTATAGCAATGATCCATACCCGATTGCCGACTCTGCAATTGCCTCTCTGAGTATCACGGCAACTTTATGGCTCTCCAGAAGATATATAGAACAGTGGTATTTATGGATGATTGTAAATGCTGCCTCTTCACTACTATATTTATATTCATCGTTATACCTTACGTTTGTTCTTTATATTATATATTTTGCTGCATCTGTGGTAGGAATAAGGGAGTGGAGAAAGTATGGAGAGGTTTTGAAATAGCAGTCAAAATAGCTACATTTGCCAACTAAATCCGATACATTATGATACTGATTGCCGATAGTGGTTCTACAAAAGTTGATTGGAGAGTTATTTATTCCGACGGAAGAAGTGACTCTGCCTCTACAGCTGGAATTAATCCATATTTCCAGTCTCATGAAGAGATTATAAAAGAGCTAACTACAAATCTGCTGCCTAATATTAAATGCGAGATTAAAGAGGTCTATTTTTATGGAGCAGGTGTTGCTGCAGATAAAATTGATATGCTAAAGAGCTGCTTTTCGGAACTTTTCCCGGGTTGTACTGCTGAGGCTTATACAGATCTGCTCGCAGCGGCAAGAGCTCTTTGCGGGAGCTCTCCTGGTATAGCTTGCATTATGGGGACAGGTTCTAACTCCTGTTTTTTCGATGGAGAGAAAATTGCAGATAATGTACCTGCCTGTGGATATATATTGGGCGATGAGGGTAGTGGTGCTGTCCTTGGTAAAAAATTGGTATCCGACTATCTAAAGAGACAGCTCCCTGCAGATCTGAATGCTAAATTTAATGAAAAATATGGTCTGAATTACGGTGCTATCGTAGAGAGAGTATATCGCCAGCCATATCCAAACAGATTCCTTGCCACTTTTACAATCTTTCTTAATGAAAATCGTGAAAGTGAATATGTTAAGACTCTTCTTAAAAACGCCTTCTCTGAATTTTTTGCCAGAAATATTTCGCAATATGACTACAAAAATTATCAGGTAAATCTGGTTGGTTCGATAGCTTATCACTTTAAGGATATGCTAATTGAAGCAGCCGCCGAGAGGGGTATGAAAATAGGTAAAGTATTAAAATCACCAATCGACGGATTGGAAGAATATCATAAAAGTTTATTAAAATGAAGAAAGTAACCGAGCAATCCTCAAATTATAGCAACTTGGACAAAATGTCTACCAGAGAGCTTCTGGAGAATATGAACCAAGAAGATAAGACAGTTCCTTATGCTGTTGAAAAGTGTATTCCTCAAATAGAAAAACTTGTTGACGGCATTGTGGAGAGAATGAGGATGGGGGGCAGACTATTTTACCTCGGTGCGGGAACCAGCGGACGTTTGGGTATTCTCGATGCTTCGGAGATTCCTCCTACATATGGAGCACCTTTTGATCTGGTTATAGGATTAATTGCCGGAGGTGATACTGCTATCAGAAAGGCTGTTGAAGCGGCTGAAGATAGCTGGGAAGGCGGCTGGAATGATATGCAACCTTGGAAGGTTGGTAAAAATGATGTCGTTGTCGGTATTGCCGCTTCAGGTACAACTCCGTACGTTATAGGCGCAGTTAAAGAGGCTAGAAAGAGAGGTATTCTTACAGCATGTATTACCTGTAATCCCGATTCCCCTCTTGCAGCTGAAGTTGATATTCCAATAGCTGCTGTTGTTGGTCCTGAGTTTGTTACAGGAAGTACACGAATGAAATCGGGAACAGCTCAAAAGCTTGTTCTAAATATGATTTCTACATCCTCAATGATTAGACTAGGCCACGTAAAGGGTAACAAAATGGTAGATATGCAACTTACCAATGCTAAACTTGTGGACAGGGGTACAAAAATGATTATGGATGAGTCGGGAATTACCGATTATGAATATGCAAAATCACTTCTTCTGGAGCATGGATCTGTCAGGAAGGCTGTAGATTTCTACTTGGCTAACAAATAGATAGACCATGTTTAGGCCAAACCTTCCATCGGAGTTATTACAGAGTGTAGTTGAAGAGTTCTCCTCTTTACCAGGGGTAGGAAAAAAGAGTGCTCTGAGGTATGCTCTGCATCTTTTGGCACTACCTAAGGAGAATGTGGAGAGATTTGGCAACTCGTTCATAAAAATGAGAAATGAGATTCACTATTGCAATCAGTGTAATATGATCTCTGACTCCGAAAAATGTGAAATTTGTTCCGATTCAAAGAGAGATAGAGGCGTTATTTGTGTCGTCGAGAGTATAAGAGATGTTATCAGTATTGAGAATACCGAACAGTACAATGGGGTTTACCATGTATTGGGAGGGATAATCTCTCCGATGGATGGTATCGGACCATCAGATCTCAAGATAGACTCTCTTATTGAGAGGGCTGCACAAGAGGATGTAAAAGAGGTATTCCTTGCACTAAGCACTACAATGGAGGGAGAAACTACTGCATTTTACCTCTACAGAAAACTCTCCGGGCTGGATATAAAAATCAGTACAATTGCCCGAGGTGTGGGATTCGGTGACGATTTGGAGTATACCGACGAGGTTACTCTTGGTCGATCAGTGCAGAACAGGCAGCCTTTTAAACCTTCTGATATTTAACTAAAAACAGATATTATGCATCAATTCCCGCTAAGTTGGCTGTTAACAGCATTTACGCTATATACAGCACTTCTATTTTTTGTATCGTGGCTTACTACCAGAAAATCTGACAGCGGCTCTTACTTTTCAGGTAATAAAAAATCTCCTTGGTATATTGTTGCCTACGGAATGGTAGGAACATCAATATCCGGAGTGACATTTATCTCGGTACCTGGAAATGTTCTTAATCAGAATTTTTTCTATATGCCGTTGGTTTTAGGATTTGTAGTAGGTTATCTGGTTATTGCCAAGGTACTTCTTCCACTCTATTACAAAATGAATCTGACCTCTATTTACACTTATCTTGAAAAGAGGTTCGGTTTTTACTCATATAAAACCGGTGCCTTCGTATTCATGATATCGAGGGTGCTTGGAGCTGCAGTAAGAATTTTTGTTGTTGTTCTGGTACTTCACACATTCTTACCTGAGGGAAGCGTTCCATTCTGGGTAGTGGCATTTATCTTTATGTTTCTTATCTTCCTTTATACGTTCAAAGGTGGTGTCAAGACAATTATATGGACAGATGTGCTGCAGACCACATTTATGCTACTGGCGGTTTTCCTGACTATTATTTTTGTAGCAAGAGAGATGGGCTGGAGTTTCGGAGAGATGGCATCTGCTGTTGCCAACACCGATTACTCATCATGGTTTGATTTCCGCTGGAGCAGTGGTACAAATGCAATCAAACAGTTCATCAGCGGTATATTCATAACTATTGTAATGACCGGGCTCGATCAGGAGATGATGCAAAAGAATTTGTCTTGCAAGAATATACACGACGCGCAAAAGAATGTCTATACTACCAGTATAACAATAGTATTTGTGAACTTCTTCTTCCTTCTTTTGGGAGCAGTTCTTGCAATATATGTCAGCTCTAAACTTGGAGGTATGCACGCAATCGGACTTGCAGATGCTCAGGGTGTATTCACAAAGGCTCAGACAGATAAACTATTCCCTACAATCGCAAGTTCATATTTAGGTTTGGGAGTTGGTCTGTTTTTTATTATTGGTTTGATTTCAGCTTCATATCCGAGCGCAGGTGGGGCCCTCACATCTCTTACTACCTCATTTTGTATAGACTTTGTAGGATTTAACAAGAGAGATGATCTCTCTGACCAGAAAAAATCTAAAATCAGACACACTGCACACGCCGGATATGCTATTCTCTTTTTCTTGCTGATTCTTGTACTTTATGCAGTAAATAATCAGACTGTAATTGATCTGGTATACCTGCTTGCATCATACACTTATGGACCACTATTAGGGCTTTTCTTCTTCGGGATCTTTACAAAATATTCTGTTAAGGACCGTTTTGTACCATATGTCGCAATTGTATCACCTATTTTGTGCTATCTGTTGGATCTTGCCGGCAAGGAGTTCCTGGGTTTCGGTTTTGGCTTTACAATTCTTATTTTCAACGGACTGTTTACGTTTGCAGGAATGTATCTGCTTCGTACAAAAAAGGGGTAGTGAATGACATTTGCCGAGTTGATACTATTGGCTGTAAGTCTCTGTTTTGACACATTTGCAGTATGCATATCATCGGGAATCTGTCTTCCGCAGATACCCAGGCTGAACTTCGCAAAAATTGTATTTACATTCGGTTTTATACAGGCTCTCTTTACTCTTGCCGGCTGGATTGCCGGCAGGAGTTTTTTGCAATTAATCAGCTCATTCGACCATTGGATCGCTTTTTTGCTCCTTTTGTATCTGGGAGTAAAGATGATAAGAGAGAGTCTCTCTTCCAAAGATTCTGATGTATGTATCGATCTGAGAAATACCAGAGTATTATTAGGATCTGCCGTTGCAACAAGTATAGATGCTGTAGCTGCAGGTGTAACTCTGGCATTTGTTGGGATCTCTCAGGCTAAAATTTTTGGAGGAGTAATCACAATTGGGATTATTACAATATTGTCTGCCACAATCGGTATAAAATGGGGGAGGAGAATAGGAAATAAAATAGGAAAACGCTCCGAAATGGCAGGAGGAGTCATCTTGATTTTACTGGGATTGAAAATTTTGGCAGACCATTTGGATTTTTTATATTAACTTTGCAAAGTTTTACTTAAACCAATTTTGGCTAATGCCTGTAAAAGTATCTGTTATACCTTATCTAAACACTGTTCCGTTCCTTTACGGACTACAGAGTCACGAGATTTCGGATGAGCTTGAATTCGACTTCTCTGTTCCATCTTTGTCTGCAGATAAGATAAAGAGAGGGGAGGTAGATATAGGTATTATTCCGGTTGCCGAAATCCCAAATATAAAAGGGGCTAAAATAATCTCAGACTACTGTATTGGTGCTGAAGGAAAAGTTGCCAGTGTCCTGCTTTGCAGTGGGAAGCCATTGGAAGAGATTGAAAAAATCTTTCTTGATACCGACTCCAGAACCTCCGTTCTTCTATCACGAATACTTGCTAAAAAATTCTGGAAAATATCTCCCGAGTTTGTCGAATTCAATTATTATCAACAGGAACTGGATTTTGACAACTCCTATATTCTTATCGGGGATAAGGCTATGAAGAACTCCGAAAAATTCGACTTTGTTTATGACTTAGCTGAGGAGTGGATAAAATTTAACGGAAATCCGTTTGTTTTTGCTTGCTGGGTTACAACTAAGGAGATAGATGAGGATTTTCTGGTAAGATTTAACGATGCCCTTAAATTGGGAGTTGAAAATATTGAACAGGCTCTTCACCGCTCCAGCTCCGATTTCTCATATGCGGTTTCATATGAATATCTTAAAAATAACATCTCATATAACCTCACTCCCGATAAGAGAGAGGGCCTTTCCGATTTCTGGAGCCTGGCTCTGGAAGAGCTTAAATCCAAAGTCCGACGATAAGTAACCTATTATGAACCTCTATTTTGAGGACGATAAACTAGTTACTAACCACAACGGATCAAGTTATGCTCGAAATTTTCTACAAAAATCAGGGACAGGTAATTACTACCGATGATGTTACAGCTCTCGATAATCTTGGATATGACGATGTGCTATGGATTGATCTCACCTCGCCGGGTGGCGATGAAAAGAGAGCAATAGAGGCCTTTCTCAATACTACTCTTCAGAGCCGTGCTCAGGCAGAGGAGATTGAGAGTTCATCCAGATACTCTGAGAGTGAAACTGCCATATTCATCAATACGAACTTTCTGATACCCGGCCCTGACAGCTATACAATGGAGGCTATCTCCTTTATAATTTGTGAAGGTATATTTGTTACAATCAGGCATGTACAGCTTCGAAGCTTTATTGATGTTCAAAGAAAGATGACTGCGAATTATCGTACTATGCCTACGGGATATCACATTTTGGCAGCACTGCTGGAGAACAGAATCGATCTGGATGCCGATATGATTGAGATTATGGCAAAAGAGATTGCACAGTACAGCAAAAAAATTAGTGTCGGAGGATCATTGGGAGAGGAGCTGCTTCTCGACATAAACCAATTACAGGAGAATACTATGTTGGTTCGGGAGAATATTATAGATAAACAGAGAATGATTTCTGCTTTTCTTAAAAGCGATAAATTTCCAAGGGACCTTATCCCTAAACTGAATGTACTCATCAAGGATGTCAATTCGCTGTTGAATCACACCAATTTTAGTTTTGAAAGGCTCGAATATCTGCAAAATACTGTACTTGGTCTTATCAACCTTGAGCAGAACAGAATTATGAAGATATTCACTTTTATCTCTCTGCTATTAATGCCTCCAACTCTCATCGCGAGTATATTCGGTATGAATGTTGAACTCCCTGTACTGGGAGGCAATGTCGACTTCCTCATCATTATGCTTATAATGCTGATTTCAATCTTAACAGCCTCCTTTCTATTCAAGAAGAAAAAGATGTTATAGTTCTATTTTCTTTTAGCTATAAATCTGTTATAAAGCGTTAGCGAAATCATCGAAAATGCTCCTATTCCGCTGAATATGAGCCATAATGTCGACGGATTATTCATCTGCACAACATATTTTTGGTAGAGGGCAGATCCGAGGAAGCCTCCTACACTGCTTCCGATGACTCCATACAAGAATGAGTACCCCATATAAAGTGCCTTCTTTTCGGAGGGTGCTATTGTGCCGATATATGCAATGAATTTTGGGTGTGTTGTCATCTCTCCGATTGTAAAGATAACTGTTCCCGAAATCAAGATCCATGGTGATGTAGAGAGCGAGAATATCCCCATACCTATTGTTCCTAGTGCAATACCGCTGATCATCGTAGGGAGAGGTCTGAACTTTTTAACAATATTGGATATCACTAGCTGCAATGTTATAATTACTCCTGCGTTGATTACGGTTATATGCTCAACGTCAAATTTCCAGTTGGGATTGCTTACAAAAATTGAGAGGAATCTGTTTACTGAATCGCTGACAGGATCCATATTGACATAATCTTTGAGGTACCATAGTACTGTCCCGAACATCTGAAAATAGAGTATCCAGAATGCAGAGTATAGTACAAGCATTAAGATAAAACGCCAATCTGCAAGTACTTTTACCATGTCTGTAAATATTGCAGATAGTCTTGAGTTCTGTTTTGTCCCTTGTGGTTCTTTGTAGAGTAGAAGATTTATAAAGAGTAAAAGAGTGGCAATTGCAGATCCGGCAAAGAATATATAACTGTAGGAGATCGATTTTAGAAAAGGGACCATAAACAGGGGAAATAGAAATGCTCCCAAATTTATAGACCAGTAATAAATTCCAAAGCCGACCGTTGAGTTTTCACTGTTTGTTGTTTTGGCGATTGTTCCAGATATGACAGGTTTGAAAAATCCGGCTCCGGTTGCCAGAAGTATCAGCGATAGAAAGACAGTAAAGTAGCTCTCGGATGTTCCGGCTAGAAAATAACCTCCGATCATACAGATGAATGCAAAGAAGAGAACATTCCGATATCCGAATTTATCTGCAACTGAGCCTGCAAAAATCGGTAAGAAATAGAGTAGTGGAGGAATTGTTCCAAGGATTGAACCAGCTTGAGCAATCGATAACCCCATTCCCCCTTCTGTTTTTGTTAGAACGAGATAAACGCTTAAAATTGACATCATTGCGTAATAGGCTCCCCTCTCGAAGAACTCCATAAGAATTACCGTCCAAAAATTTCCTGAAAAACTCTTAAATACTCTACTCTTTCCCATTGTAATATTTTTGTAATGTTTTAAAAGCAAATATATTGTTTATTTGTCCTTTATAAAAATAATATATACATTTGCAGTTCCCAAATTGGGTTTATAAATAATGTCTAACTACTTGTTGTTTAGAAAATTAAATTATGTCAAAAGAGGTAAAGAGTAATCTTGATCAAGAGGATCAAGTGGAAGTTTTCAAAAAACAGGATGAGAAACTAGATGCATTCATTGAGTATGAAGCAAATCCTGTAGAAGAGATTATCAAAAAGAAAAAAACAAATGTGTCTGTTCCGGTAGATAAATTTGACTGGGATGCATTTGAAACTGAAAATGTTTACGATGCCGAAAAGTCGGTTATCGAAACCCGTTACAATGACACACTTTCAAAAGTTATCGAGAACGAAGTTGTCGAAGGAACTGTTGTGGCATTGAACAAAAGAGAGGTAATCGTTAATATCGGTTACAAGAGTGAAGGTGTTATCAGCATCAATGAGTTCAGATACAATCCTGACCTCGCTGTTGGCGATAAAGTAGAAGTTTATGTGGAGACAGCCGAAGATAAAAAAGGGCAATTGCTGTTATCCCACAAAAAAGCCCGTTCGTTCCGTTCTTGGGACAGAGTTAATGAGGCATTCTCTAAGGATGAAATCGTTAAGGGTTACATTAAATGCAGAACAAAAGGTGGTATGATCGTAGATGTATTTGGCATCGAGGCATTCCTTCCTGGTTCTCAAATTGATGTTAAACCTATCAGAGATTACGATATCTTCGTTAACAAAACAATGGAGTTCAAGATTGTTAAAATCAACCACGAGTTCAGAAATGTTGTGGTTTCTCACAAAGCTCTTATCGAAGAGGAGATTGAAGCTCAAAAGGCAGATATTATCGGTAAACTCGAAAAAGGTCAGGTACTCGAAGGTGTTGTTAAAAACATTACATCTTATGGAGTGTTTATCGATCTTGGTGGTGTTGACGGTCTTATTCACATTACAGATCTCTCTTGGGGCAGAATCAACCATCCTGAAGAGGTTGTTCAACTCGATCAAAAGATCAATGTTGTTATCCTCGACTTCGACGATACTAAGAAGCGTATTGCTCTTGGTCTTAAACAACTTAGCGCACATCCTTGGGATGCACTTGACGCAAACCTCCAGGTTGGCGATAAGGTAAAAGGTAAAGTTGTTGTAATTGCAGATTATGGTGCTTTTGTTGAGATTCAACCTGGTGTAGAGGGTCTAATTCACGTATCAGAGATGTCGTGGTCTCTCCACCTTCGCAGTGCACAGGACTTCCTTAAGATCGGTGACGAGGTAGAGGCTGTTATTCTAACACTCGACAGAGATGAAAGAAAGATGTCACTTGGTATCAAACAACTTAAGTCTGACCCTTGGGCAACAATTATAGAAAAATATCCTGTAGGCACAAAATGCACAGCTACCGTTAGAAACTTTACTAACTTCGGTGTATTCGTAGAGTTGGAAGAGGGAGTAGACGGACTGGTTCACATCAGCGATCTCTCTTGGACTAAAAAAGTAAAACATCCATCTGAATTCACATCTGTTGGAGATAAACTTGAGGTTGTAGTTCTTGAGGTAGATCAGGAGAACCGTCGTTTGAGCCTTGGTCACAAACAACTTGAAGAGAATCCTTGGGATGTATTCGAGACAGTATTTACAGTTGGATCAGTTCACGAAGGAACTATCACATCTTTTGCCGATAAGGGAGCTGTAGTAGCTCTTGCCTATGGAGTTGAGGGATTTGTTACAATGAAGAATCTTGTAAAAGAGGATGGAACAACTGCTAAGGTCGACGAAAAACTCGAATTTAAAGTTCTTGAGTTCAATAAAACAACAAAGAGAATTACTCTCTCACACTCTAAACTTTTCGAATCTTCTAAAAAAGAGGATGCCCCTGTAAAAGAGAAAGAGGGAGATGCAACTCAGAAAGCTGTTAAAAAACTCAAAGCAAATCTGGAAAAAACCACATTAGGTGATATTTCGGAACTTGCTGCTCTTAAGAGTGAAATGGAAAATCAGGAATCTGAAGAGTAATATAATGAAATTCTCATTCACACCGTTGGGAATTGCTTCGGCCCTTCCTACTGTGAACAGAAACCCGGGCGCTCATGTTCTCAATATACATGAGCGCCTGTTTTTAATAGATTGTGGAGAGGGTTGCCAGTTGCAATTGAGAAGGAGAAATTTCTCCTTTCTTAAGATACAGAATATATTTATCTCCCATATTCACGGCGACCATATATTCGGACTTTTTGGACTTCTTTCAAGTATGTCTCTGATTGGCAGAACAGAAGATATATATATTTATGGTCCTGCCCAACTCAAAAAGGTGCTGGATTTTATTGTTGAAACATTTGGTGATCAGTTTAAATTTAAAATTGTTCATAATGTTTTATCAATGAAGAGTCCTCAAATAATATTTGAAACAAAGAGTATAGAGGTTCTTGCATTTAGACTAAATCATAGAATTGAGTGTTTTGGTTTTGTCTTCAGAGAGAAGATGCCTAAGAGAAATATATACAAAGAGAAAGTAGATGAACTCTCTCTGACACTCAAAGAGATTGCATCATTAAAAAACTCTTCTGATGTTGTTAGAGAGGAGGGAGAGGTTCTCAGCTATGAAAAGCTTACATATCTGCCTTATAATCCTCGTTCTTTTGCTTATTGCAGCGACACTGCACCATTTAATGAGCTTCCTGAGTACATAAAAGGTGTCTCTATGTTATATCATGAGGCAACATTTATGGAAGATATGGAGAAGATGGCAAAAGAGACATTCCATTCAACGGCATCTCAAGCTGCCGAAATTGCTATAAAGGCCGGAGTGAAGAGGCTTATTCTTGGACACTTTTCATCCAGGTACAACAATCTCTCACCACTGCTTAAGGAGGCTAAAGCTGTATTTCCCGAAAGCTATTTAGCGGAAGAGGGCACAGAAATTGAGGTACCATTTTAATAACAAAAAAAATTATGAGTAGAGTATTTATTAAGGGAGCGATATTTTTTGCTATAATATTTAGTTCTTCAACACTGTTATCACAAAGCCAGGATGAGGTAAGGGCTAATGCCAATAAATTGGCACAGGCACTTTATTACATTAACAGTTTTTACAATGATAAGGTTGATAATTTGAAGATTACCGATGAGGCTATCGCAAAGATGTTATCACAACTGGATCCTCATTCCAACTATATATCTGCCAAAGACGCAAAAGCTATGAATGAACCCCTCGATGGAAATTTTGAGGGTATAGGTGTTGAATTTGCGATAATTAAAGATACGCTTACAGTGGTTAATCCTGTTTCGGGAGGTCCATCTGAACGAGTAGGAATAAGAGCCGGTGATAAAATAATTGCAATTGATAATGAAAATATCACTGGAATTACGCTTACCAATGAGATGGTATATAAATACCTGAGAGGTAAAAAGGGGACTAAAGTGAGTGTCTCAATTCTTAGACACCCTTCAACTACACTGTTAAACTTTGAGATCATCAGGGATAAAATTCCTATCAACAGTCTTGATGCTTGTTATGAAGTGGAGCCGGGTATTATATATCTTAAACTGAGCAGATTCTCAGCTACTTCAACTGAGGAGATATTAAAAGGGGTTTCCGACTTGAAAATAAAGAGTATCAAGGGATTGATCCTTGATCTGAGAGGAAATGGAGGCGGGCTCTTATCTACAGCAATGGAGATTGGGGATATGTTTCTCGAGAAAGGGCAGACAATTGTCTATACCGAAGGAAGGAAATTTCCTCGAAATGATATGAATGCGTCCGGGGAGGGATTTTATAGAAAAGGACCTCTCGCAGTTATTACAGATGAGAGTAGTGCAAGTGCTAGCGAGATTGTTGCAGGTGCCGTTCAGGATTGGGACAGGGGTGTTATTATTGGAAGAAGAACTTTTGGAAAAGGTCTTGTACAGCAGATGTTGCCTTTTAGTGACGGATCGCAGTTAAGGCTTACAATTGCAAGATATCACACACCTTCGGGAAGAGTCATCCAAAGACCGTTTAAGGAGGGTGATAGAGATGAATACTATAAGGACTACTCAAAACGTTATGAATCAGGAGAGCTCTTTGACGGTTCAATACACTCAAAACTACCTGATTCTCTAAAATATAAGACATTGATTAAGGGTAGAACCGTGTATGGAGGAGGTGGAGTCTCTCCGGATCTTTTCGTACCTGCGGATACAAGCGATTACTCTGACTATTTTATGAAATTGATTAGAAAGGGTGTAATTACTGAGTATATGAACGAGTTTTCCGACAAGAATAGAGAGTCTCTCAAATCAAAATACACTACATTCGAATCCTTCAATAAAGGTTTTATTGTTGATGATAAATTTATTGAATCGCTGGTCTCATTTGCCGTTACCAAAGGGGTAGAAAGAGATGATGCAGGAATAAAGATATCGGGTGAGAGAATAAAAAACTACATTAAAGCTATCACTGCAAGGTCTCTTTTCGATACCAACGGATATTTTCGGGTTATAAACTCTTACCGGGATGCTGAGATGTCAGCAGCTCTGGATTATATTAAAGGGAGAATAAAAATTCTCTGAAAAACTTCTATTTGAGAATTGCTCTCTTGTTAAGTGCTCTTCTGTATGCAGCAGCATTCTTCATATGTTCCGTGCCTGTTGCTGCAAACAGATGTGTCCCGTCAAATGCAGGGCTGGCGCAAAAGTATATGTATTTGTGTTGTCTGTAATTTAAAACAGAGTCAATAACCGATGCCGGCGGAACTGAAATTGGCCCCGGAGGAAGCCCTTTGTATTTGTATGTATTATAAGGAGAGTCAATACGCAGGTGTTTGCCAAGCACTCTTCTGATTGTAAAGTCATTATTTGCAAACACGACAGTTGGATCGGCCTGAAGAGGCATACCTTTGCGTAATCTGTTAATATATACTCCGGCGATCACAGGCTGTTCGTGGGCAGCTTTACTCTCTTCGTAAACGATTGAAGCAAGAGTGGAGATTTCAGTTTGTGTAAAACCGGCTTTTTTTGCCTTTGCTACTCTCTCACTATTCCAGAAGCGATCATACTCTCTCTTTAGCTTTGAGAGTATTTCAGGAATTTGTGAAGTCCAATATATCTCATAAGTGTTCGGCATAAACATTGAGATGAATGTCTGCTCATTAAAACCATAACTCCTGGCTACAGAATCGCTGTTTATTATTGAAAAAATCTGCTCATAGTCCATCTCATTTTTTTTATCTATAATCTGAGCCAGTTTAATTTTACTTCTGATAGATCCGGCTATAACCAACTTTACAGGTTCCTCATTATTCAGAATTATATTGTTAATAATCTGCTTGTTGCTCATGCCAAATGAGATTTTGTATCTGCCGGGCTTATATAGAGAACTCAATTTAAGTCTTTTAGCTGCTCTGTTGAAACTCTTCTCATTTTTTATAACATCCAATGAAAAAAGAGAGTCGGTCAAATCTTTGTATGTTGCCCCTCTGTGAACGTACAAAAATTCGGTTTTATCTTTGGTATTTGGTTTACGGAAAGTAATGTAATATGATATTACAAACCAGGCAGATATAAATACTGCACAAACAGAAATCGAAAGCAGAAGCTTCTTTAGTTTCATCTCAATTTGATCTTTTTCCCTCCAACAGGTGTTGATGTCTCTGTCAAAGAGTTTAGTTTAAGTAAATTTTTAAGCCTTATACCGGTTTTTTGAGCAATTTCACGGTAGCTCTTCTCGTTTCCAACGGTATATGTGGGATTATC
This sequence comes from Bacteroidales bacterium, assembly GCA_017848635.1. GTDB lineage: Bacteria > Bacteroidota > Bacteroidia > Bacteroidales > UBA932 > JAFIHK01. The sequence goes on from JAFIHK010000042.1 coordinate 26,811, forward strand.
TTTTGATCCTTTTTTCCCTTTTTTTTCAACAAATACTATTGTTCCGGGCGTGAGTGACTCGTCACTCTCAAGGTCGTTAAACCGAAGAATCTCCTTATGAAATAGATTAAATTCCGAAGCAATAGACTCATAAGAGTCATTACTTCCGGCAATTATATACCTTTTTCCGTTGATCTTATTATCAGATCTGTCAATAGAGAATTCAAAGCCGGCTTTATATGTTGAATCTACCGGTGAGACTCTCTCTCTGATATTATTTTCACTATTATCGGCAACAACTTTGTAGCTGTCAGGAGAATCCAAACGATAAAGAGAAAAATCCTCAATTATTTTGATAAGATGTTCGGCATATCTGGGATTTGTTGCGTACCCTGCCTCACTAAGTCCTTTTGCCCAAGATTTATAGTCGGTCGGGTCCAGTTTAAAAAGTTGGGCGTACCTTGCTTTTGTAAGAAAAATTGAGTGATCGGTGAATGATTGTTCTACATTTTTATACTTTCGGAAACACTCATTTTTTTTGTCATCATGATGATAAATAGTATCTCCGGTCCAGTTACTGCATTTGATCCCAAAGTGATTGTTTGCCTCAACAGCCAATTTTGAGTTACCATCTGCAGACTCTAAACAGGCCTGTGCTAAAGTAATGCTTGCTGGTATGCGAAACTCATTCATCTCTTTTATTGCCAGTTCTTTATATCTTTCGATATACTCCTGACGACTCATTTTTTGGGCATTTGCCTGAAGAGAGAGTATTGAAAATAAGATAGTTGCAGCAGCCAGTCTATATAAATAATCCATTATCGTTTCATTCTGAACACAAATTTACTAATTTTGTGAAAACACCAATTATATAATGAAGAGCAAAAACATTTCTATACAATATAGAGAGTACGGAAGGGCAGATGAGTTGTCGGCTGATCAGAAGAGAATCGTTGATGCTGCCATAGAGGAGACAAAAAAATCTTATGCTCCATATTCAAAATTTCATGTAGGTGCTGCGATACTTTTGGAAGATGGATCGGTTATTTCCGGGAACAATCAGGAAAATGCAGCATTCCCTTCGGGATTGTGTGCTGAGAGGGTGGCTATCTTTTATGCTATGGCAAAAAATCCCGATTTAAAAATAAAATCTATTGCTATTGCTGCATCTGTAAACGGAGTTATATGTCAGGATCCTGTCTATCCTTGCGGAGCCTGCAGACAAGTTATGCTGGAATATAGAACAAAGGGGAGAGAGAAGATGGAGATTATAACAGTGGGTCGTGATAGAATTGAGGTTTTTGAAGATATTGATTCTCTGTTACCATTCTCTTTTTCGGATATTCCCGAATAGGCATGATAGTTTGAAATTCTAAAATTTGTGTTACCTTTGTGCGGGGTAAGTCATGTACGACCAGCTCCCACTGAACTCCCCCAGGACCGGAAGGTAGCAAGGGTAGGTGGTTGTAGCGGTGCGATATATGTAGCTTACCCTTTTTCTTTTTCATAGGTTTATTAAGATGAAAATTGCAGTAGGACTTTCAGGAGGTGTAGACTCAAGTGTAGCCGCATTTCTTCTCAAACAACAAGGTCACGATGTTATTGCAGTGTTTATGCAGAACTGGCACGATGTAACAGGTACTCTGCATGGAGATTGTGAGTGGGAGGAGGATCGCTCAGTGGCTCAGATGGTTGCTAAAAAAATTGGAATCCCATTTGTTTTTGTAGACCTAAGTAAAGAGTATTCCAAACGTGTCGTTGATTATATGTTTGATGAATATTCCAAGGGAAGAACACCAAATCCTGATGTACTTTGCAATAGGGAGATCAAGTTTGATGCATTCTTGAAAGTTGCGCTTGAAACCGGAGCGGAGTATGTTGCCACCGGACACTACTGTAGAAAAGAGACAATCACAGATGAATCCGGAAAAGAGATACACCGTTTATTGGCGGGTGTAGACGGTAATAAAGATCAAAGCTATTTTTTGTGTCAGCTGACCCAGGAGCAACTTTCGAAAAGTCTTTTTCCGATTGGAGATCTGGCAAAGCCGGAGGTGCGGAGAATTGCAAGAGAGGCCGGACTCCCATCTGCAGAAAAAAAAGATTCTCAGGGAATATGCTTTGTTGGAAAGGTCGATCTGCCGGTTTTTCTGCAACAAAAGCTTAAACCGGTCACAGGAAAGGTAATCGAGATCCCGGCAGACAGCGAGATTTATAAAAGAACAGATAAATTTGACAATATTCACTCGCAGTTAATTTCTGAGAGTAAACCATTTTGGTACGAACCTGATAGTGGAAAGGTAGCCGGAAGTCATCAGGGTGCCCAATTTTATACGATAGGTCAGAGAAAGGGCTTAAATATCGGAGGGCATATAGAACCGTTATTTGTTATCTCGACCGATGTAAATCGAAATCTCATCTTTGTAGGGGAGGGGCAAAATCACCCGGGACTTTATCGGAAAGCCCTATTTATTGATGCAAAAGAGATTCACTGGGTTAGACCCGATCTGGCTATTAAGGCAGGCGATGAGAGAAGAGTACTGGCCAGAATCCGTTATCGCCAACCTTTACAGGCTGCATCTCTATATATGTACGAAGAGGGAGTCTATATAAGTTTTGATGAGCCGCAGAGGGGAATTACTGCCGGGCAGTTTGCAGCCTGGTATTCCGACGATGAGCTTATCGGATCCGGTGTTATTTCGGGTTAGTAGCAGAAACAGATAGTCCGTCGTATGCAGCATATATGCCTTTGGGCAGATCTCTCTCAAGTGTTGAGTGTAAACCGATCTGGTGTGACAGATGGGTCAGAAACCCAAGTTTTGGATCTACCCTTTTTATAACATCTATTGCCTCATCAAGACTAAAGTGCGATATATGCTTCTCCCTTCTTACCGTATTGATTACCAGAATATCCAAATCCTTTAATTTATCGAATTCAGATTCCGGAATCATGACAGCATCAGTAATATAAGCTATATTACCTATACGAAAACCGAGAACCGGCAGCTTGTAGTGGAGTGCCCTGACGGGAATAACTTCGCAGACTCTCTCTCCTGAATTATCTCCCTTTATACTAAATGGATTTTCGTTAATTACTTTTACATCAAACTGAGGAGCACCAGGGTATGGATTGTCCTCAAATACATAAGAGAACTCTCTTTTAAGCGATTTAAATACACGCTCTTCACAATATATTTGAAAAGGTTTGCCTGTAAAATAGTTGAAAGCCCTGATATCATCCAGACCTCCTGTGTGATCTTTATGCTCATGCGTTAACAGAATCGCGTCGAGGTATGATGTATTGCTCCGGAGCATCTGATACCGGAAATCTGGCCCTGCATCTATTAGAATCTTGAATCCATTGTGGTCGATAAGTGCAGAAGATCTTAATCTATTGTCTCTTGGATCGGTTGATTTACATACATCACAGTTGCATCCAATCATTGGCACCCCTTGGGACGTACCGGTGCCGAAAAAGGTAATTTTAGAGACGAATTCACTTTCCATAGAGTAAAGGTAGGAAATTTTATACCTTTGGGAAAAATTTAGAATTGAAAGGAAAGCTATATTTAATCCCTACCACACTCGGAGGTACAAATCTGAAGGATGTTATACCGGAAGGTACGCTTAACTCCATTGCCGGAATCACGGCATTTGTTGTCGAAGAGCTAAGAAGTGCAAGAAGGTTTCTCTCTGCTGCCGGTTACAAAGGGCAGATAGACTCTCTTGAACTTATGGAGCTGAATGAACACACTCCCGATGCACAGATTTTTACCTATGTTGAGATTTTAAAAAAGGGGAGAGATATGGGATTAATAAGTGAGGCAGGCCTTCCGGCTGTCGCCGATCCCGGGTCAAGGTTAGTGGAACTCTGTCACGAGTCAGATATTGAAGTACTTCCCTTAACCGGACCCTCATCTATTTTTCTTGCACTTATGGCTTCCGGTAAAAATGGACAAAACTTCTCTTTTAACGGATATCTGCCTGTCAAATCCGACTTAAGGAGAGCAAAGATAAAAGAGCTTGAGAGGCTCTCTAAAACAAAAGGGGAGACCCAGATATTCATTGAGGCACCATACAGAAATCTACAGCTCCTATCCGATATAATGGATGTGTGTTCTCCATCTACAAAACTGACAATCGCTTGCGAGCTGACAATTGATAGTGGTTTTGTAAAAACAAGGAGAGTCGGGGAGTGGAAAAAAATGGTACCTGATATTAACAAAAAGCCGACAGTATTTGTTTTATAAATATGAAAAGTAGTGTAGAGTTAATCGATATGGAGTTTTTTGCTTATCACGGGTGTTTTCGTGAAGAGCAGGTAATAGGAAACAGATTCTTGGTATCTTTCAGTGCAGATGTGGATTGCGATTTAGCTGCAAAATCTGACAATATTGAAGATGCCCTTAATTATCAGGAGCTATATTATATTATTAAAGAGGAGATGATGATCCCATCTAAGTTGATGGAGAGTGTTGGAGGAAGAATACTTGATAGGATAAAGAGATCCTACCCTCAAATCGAGAGTGCAACACTTTCAATATCTAAGCTCAATCCGCCTATAGGTGGTAAAGTTGAGGCTTCAAGAGTAACAATGACAATATAAAGGTATGGAGAACAGACGGGTTGCATTCGTAACGCTCGGATGCAAGTTAAATTATTCTGAGACATCGAGCCTTGCCCGACAATTTGTCGAACACGGCTATTCAAAGGTTGCTGCTTCCAGAGAGGCAGATATTTATGTTATTAATACTTGTTCTGTGACAGAGCACGCCGATAAAAAGTGTCGACAGGCTATCAGAAAGCTATACAAACAGAATCCCGATGCCATTATTGCAGTCACCGGATGCTACGCTCAGCTAAAACCGCAGGAGCTTCTGGCAATTGATGGTGTTGACCTGGTACTTGGAGCCGATCAAAAGCAGAATCTCTTCGTTAAGGTGTCGGAGATGAAAACAAAGGGAGCCTCAAAAGCATTCTCCTGCCAAATTCAGAGTGTAGAGACCATATTTCCGGCATACTCCTCTGACGACAGAACCCGCTCATTTTTAAAAGTTCAGGACGGATGTGACTATAAGTGCTCATACTGCACAATCCCATTAGCAAGGGGAAAGAGCAGAAATCTTCCTGTTCAGACACTTGTCAATGAGGCAAGGGAGATATCT
>JAFIHK010000043.1 GCA_017848635.1 Bacteroidales bacterium
AAAGTGGAAGTACAACTCTGGAGTTCCCATTCTTCACCTTTGTACAAAAAGAGGGTGAGTCTATTATGGGAAATGAGATCCTGAAAAAATTTCACGGCTACTTCCCTGTAAGGTTTAACTATGACGACACATTCCATAGCAGCGGCAATATGTCAATTCAGGTTCACTCCGGCCACGACTACAATATAGAGAATTATGGTGAGTACGGAAGGCAGGATGAGAGTTACTATGTTGTTGCGACCGGTCATGGTGCAAAGACCTATGTTGGTTTTACCGACGAGTGTGACCCAGAGGAGTTTATTGCTCTGGCTAAGAAATCTGAGAGAGAAGCCACCCCAATAGATTATGAAAAATATATCAATTATGTAAACTCAAAACCGGGTGTACAGGTTATGCTCCCCGCAGGTACAATTCACTCTTCGGGTCGTAACCAGCTGATTCTTGAAATCGGTAGTCTGACAATCGGCTCATACACTTACAAGATGTATGATTATCTCAGAGCCGATTTGGACGGCAAACCAAGACCTATCCACACTTATCACGGAGAGAGAGTTTTGTGTACAGAGAGAAAGAGTACTTGGGTTAATGATAATATCGTAAAGGCTCCACAACTCGAGAGAGAAGGGGATGGCTGGGCAGAATATATTGTAGGAGAGAGCGATATGCTGTACTTCAGTTTAAGGAGACTGGAGTTTGAAAAACAGATAAAAGATAATACAGATGGGGTTTTCCATGTACTTACATTAGTGGATGGCGAGAGAGTAAAGATCTCCTCAGATTCTAATCCTGAATATAGTTTCACGCAAGAGTTTCTGGATATCGTAATTGTTCCAGCTAATATGGGAAGTTATACAATAACAAACCTTGGTAACCAGCCGGTATGCATTCATAAAACTCTGGTCAGAAAAGATTCCCTTAATGATTAACAACCGTTCATATATTTTAATTGACGCCGGAGGAACATTCCTTAAGTCAGCAGTAATGGACGGAGCCGGCTCCATACTCGGAAATTCGATGAGTATGGAGGAGGCTCACTCCGGTTCATCGAAAGAGAGAATTATCGGCTCATTGGTGAATTTAATCAGGCGGATGATGAAGTATATTGAAGAGAGCGGATCGGTAATTTCGGGAATCGGTATAGCCTTTCCGGGACCATTCGATTACTCCGCAGGGAGACCTCTTATGACTCATAAATTCGAAAATATTTTCGGAGTAGATCTTCATCAAGAGATAAGGGCTGCTCTCTCCCTCAATTCGGAAATTCCTCTCATCTTCCGTCACGATGCCAACTCGGTACTTGAGGGAGAGATCTGGAAAGGGAAGGCTTCCGGATTTAATAATTCTGCTCTTATAACTCTCGGAACGGGACTGGGTTTTGCCTGCGCATTCGATAAGAAAGTTATGACCAATGAAATAGGAGGACCTTATATCACAATATTTAAACTTCCTTACAGGGATGGTATTCTTGAGGATTATGCTTCAAGAAGAGGCTTTTTACGCATCTACAGTGAGAAGATGGGGATTCAGCTTCCCTCCGGATTCGATGTGGCAGATATTGCTATTCAGGCCTCTGATGGTCAAAAAGAGGCGATTGATACATTCTACGAAGTGGGATCGATTATTGCATCAGCAATAAAAGGTATACTTATCGATAATTCGATCGAATGTCTGCTTTTTGGCGGGCAGATTTCACGCTCCTTCTGCTTTATGGAGTCAGGTGTAAAGAGCGTTCTCAGCAGTGTCGGATCATTAAAAAAGGTATCTACAGTCTCTTCAGTTGAGACATCGGCGCTAACAGGGGTTATGAAAGAGTTGCTATCCGTAAAAAAATAAAACAAGATGATAATGGATTTTAAGAAAAAGAGATTATTAATAGGATCTTTAATGACTTTAACTTCACTTTTTATCAATGCTCAACCAAAGGAGTATCTGCTTTTTGAAGCAAAAGACAGCTCTATGAAATCTGTTTCGGCCTCTTATGACGCATCGTACAGATTTGAAAAAGGTATGATTACGGTAGAGACTCAGGCTAACAAAGAGTATCCCGGTGTTTATATTAAAGGTTTATGGAACCTCTCACCATATTACGAACTGGTATTAGAACTTGCTAATCTGGATTCAAAAGGAGCTGTACCTGTCTATGTAAGATTGGAAAATCCGGGAGGCTATTTTGAAAAAGAGCGTTACGACGGTGTCCTGGTTGATAATGTAAATGTTTCAGGCAGTGGAGAGATAAAGATATGTTCTATCCCTATCCCTCCGAGACCACCCTATCCTGAAATAGAGGATTCTCTTATCGGAATGAGATACACCCCTTACAGAGTATCGGGGAAAGTGACAACTCTCGACAGAGACTCTGTTTCGGGAATCTATGTATATCTGAATAGACCTCGCGCCGACTGGAAATTTGCAATCAAGAGAATCTATGCAAGGAGAGGAACGCCTCTTAAACTTCCTGTCTGGACAATGTTGACTCCATCTGAGTTTTTCCCCTTCATCGATATTTTCGGACAATTCAAGTATAAGGATTGGCCGGGTAAAATTCACTCTGAATCAGATCTGAAAAATGCAGGTTTGAAGGAGGGGGAAGATCTGGTCAAATATCCAGGTGCATCGGACAGAGACAGATTCGGCGGATGGGCAGCTGGCCCTAAATTTAAAGCTACCGGCCATTTTTATGTGAAAAAAGTGGATGGTAAATGGTGGATGGTCGATCCTGACGGATATCTCTTCTGGTCACATGGAGTTGTCAGAGTTACAACCTCTTGTGCGGTAACTCCACTCGACGGCAGAAAGAACTTCTTTGAAAAATTACCGGCAGATGGAGATGATTTCGCTCAATTTTATAAAACCAGAGACGAACTATTGTACTCATATTATGTCGCAAGGGGAGTAAGGGAGACATATGATTTCTCCTCGGCAAACATTTACCGTAAATATGGAACGAACTGGAGAGATCAATTTGCGGATATTATTCATAAGAGGCTTCGCAGCTGGGGTATGAACACCATTGCCAATGGATCGGATAAGAGTATCTGCCTGATGGACAAAACTCCATATACAGATAGAATTGAATTAAAATCACCTGATATTGAAGGTAGTTATAATTTTCATGGGTGGTGGAAATTCAAAGATCCCTTCCATCCTGAATTCCGTGCCGGTTTAAGGCGTCAGCTTAAAGAGAGGGAGAGGGAGCTGAGGGATCCTTGGTGTTTCGGTTTTTTTGTTGACAATGAAATCTCTTGGGGGACTCAAACCTCTCTTGCAGAGTGGACTATGATATCTCCTGCTACCCAACCGGCTAAAATTGAGTTTGTTAAAAGGCTAAAAAAGAAATATAACGATATCTCTTTACTAAACAAAGTGTGGGGAAGCCAATATTCAGGATGGGATAATCTGCTTGAAAGCACAACTGCTCCTGCCAAAGGCGCTGAGGAGGATCTAAAAGAGTTGAACCTTGTGTTAATAGAGGCATATTTCAGAAATGTGAGGGATGAATTTAAAAAATTTGCCCCTGAAAAATTATATCTGGGCTGCAGATTTGCCGGTTCAAATGAAGTAGTCCTTAGGATCGCTGCAAAATATTGTGATGTAATTAGTTATAATGTGTATCGCAACACGCTTTCAACATTCTCTCTGCCCGAAGGGATTGACAAACCTGTAATGATAGTGGAGTTTCATTTCGGAGCTCTTGACAGAGGCCTGTTTCATCCATCTCTTATTGAGACAAAGAATCAGATTGAGCGAGGTAAAGCATATTTCCGATATGTAAAATCTGCTCTGCAACATCCTAATATCATCGGAACTCACTGGCATCAATTTTCGGATCAGGCAACGACCGGACGCTTCGACGGTGAAAACTTTCAGGTTGGACTGACGGATGTATGCGATACCCCTTACTATGAGACAATTGAGAAGATTCGTGAGGTTGGTTACAAAATGTATCAGATAAGGAGTGAAGTAAATCAAAAAGGTGTGGAGGATAAAAATGGAGAAGAGGCGCTTTAAAGTAGGATTATTCATCCCTTGTTACATTGATCAGTTCTACCCTCAGGTTGGAATCGCCACATTCGAACTACTTAAGAAACTCGGATCAGATATTGGTTATCCGCTAAATCAGACATGCTGCGGACAGCCGCTGGCTAACAGTGGCTCGGAACATGAAGCACTTGGCGTATACGCAGCATTTGTGAAAAATTTCAGATCGTTTGACTATGTTGTCTCCCCATCCGGAAGTTGTGTTTATCATGTGAAAAAACATTATGACATCCTTGTGGGTAGCGGTTTGGTTCCCGATGAAGATGTAAATAAAGTACGTAACAATATTTTTGAGCTCTGTGAGTTCATAACAAAGATTCTCGGGGTTGATGATACGTGTGCATACTTTCCGCATAAGGTTGGAATTCACCAGAGTTGTCACGGCTTAAGAGGTCTCGGGCTGGGAAGAGAGTCGGAGCTGGCTGGTTCGGGAGAGGGGGTAGGTGTAGTGGAGAGATTACTTTCAAAAGTAAGAGGAGCAGAGATAATTGAACTAAGTAGAAAGGATGAGTGCTGCGGATTCGGCGGTACTTTTTCGGTGTTTGAACCCGCTATATCTGTATCAATGGGAAGATCAAGAGTTTCAGACCATATTGCAAACGGAGCTGAGTATATAACGGCAACTGATGTCTCCTGTCTAATGCATATGGAGGGTATAATTCGTCGGGAATCGTTGGATGTAAAAGTAGTACACATTGCTGAAATACTAAACTCGTCATTAAATGAGTAAACATTCTAAGGAGGGTAAAAAATTCCTTTCCGATAAATCAAAAGCATCTTGGCACGATGATACTTTATGGGGAGTAAGGAAGAAGCGTGACAGAGCTGTTAGTATGATAGATGATTGGGAGGTGCTGAGAGAGAGAGCATCTTCTGTAAAAGAGCGTGTTCTTGACAATCTGGAAGAGTATATTCTCCAGTTTGAAAATAGTGCCAGAAATAACGGGGTTATAGTTCACCGCGCAAAAAATGGGTCAGAACTAAATTCTATTATTCTCAACCTTTTGAAATCCAGAGGATTTACAAGAGTTGTCAAAAGCAAGTCGATGCTTACAGAGGAGTGTTCGCTTAATCACTTTCTGGAATATAATGGTATAGAGGTAGTTGATACAGATCTTGGTGAGAGAATTATTCAGTTCAGAGGCGAAAGTCCAAGCCATATAGTCCTTCCTGCTATCCATTTAAAAAGAGAGGAGATTGGTGAAACATTTCATAATAGGATAGGTACACCTGCCGGTTGTTCAGATCCGATTCAATTAACGGCTGCTGCAAGGGTTCATTTGAGGTCAAAATTTCTCAATGCTCAGGCGGCAATTACAGGGGTTAATTTTGCCGTAGCAGAGAGTGGAACTGTTGTTATATGTACAAATGAAGGTAATGCAGATATGGGTTTGAATGCATCTGCAAAACTCCATATTCACTGTATGGGTATGGAGAAGATAGTACCTACATTCGGGGATTTGGCAATATTTACCAGACTATTGGCAAGAAATGCAACTGGTCAGGCTATTACCACATATACTTCACACTATACCCTTCCCGATGAGGATTGCGAGATGCATATTGTGATACTTGACAACGGACGCTCGGAGAGATTAAGAAATCCTATATTCCGGAACTCTCTCAAATGCATCAGATGTGGTGCTTGTATGAATACCTGCCCGGTTTATCGACGAAGCGGAGGACACAGCTACCGGTATCTTATTCCAGGACCTATCGGATCTATAATTGCTCCATTTGGAAATTGTCAAAACGTAAGTAAAAAGAGTCAAAATAATCAAAATGAGAGAATTTATTCCGATCTCCCTTTTGCCTCCTCCTTATGCGGATCCTGCAGTAGTGTATGTCCGGTAAAGATCGATATTCATAATCAGCTTTACCAGTGGAGACAAATTCTTACACGAAAAAAGCAGGTTTCTCCAATTAAAAGAGTTGTAATGAAATTTGTTGGTAAAATACTCGCCAGCCATCTTCTCTACTCTTATGCCGGTAAAATTGCCCGTTTGGCTATTAGAATCTCTCCTAGAGTGTTGATCTATAATAGATTAAATGCCTGGGGATTAGAACGTGAATTGCCGGTGCCGCCAAAAGAGAGTTTCAATGAGTGGTTCAGAAGAACTCAAAAATCATAATATTATTCATACTACCCAAATTTTAATTCATATTAAAAAATATCAAAATGGAATTGATAGAGATTTTTACTTCAAGGGTAAATGAATCTGGGGCGCAGTTACACATTGCGCCTGATATAGAAGAGGCATACAGACTGGCCGAAGAGCTGGTGTTATCTAATTCAGGAGATGGAGAGAGATTTATTTCGGAACAGGAGTATACAATTGCCGAGGGAATATATGGAGTGGCAGAAAACGGAGGTATTTGGCTGGATTCAACATCGGTCTCATCCAGAGTAAGGCCATTTATTGCTGAAAACCTTGCTCTGATAATTTCTAAAAGCAAAATATGCAGTAACATGGAGGAGCTCTACAGAGTTGTATCACCCGCTTCAACAGGATTTGGTGTACTTATCTCCGGTCCTTCAAAGACAGCAGATATAGAACAGTGCCTCGTATATGGTGCGCATGGTGCTATAAAACACTATGTTATACTATATTGATAGGGGTTATTTGTGGCACAAAAATGTTTGTGGCACAAACATTTTTGTGCCACAAATAATCTTCTTATCTTTAGTGAAAATTGATTAAAATGAGAAGGTTACTGCTGTTGTTGATACTCTTATCTCTCTCCGGTGTAATATTTGGACAAATTACCTTTGAAAAGGGGTATTATATTGATAATAAGGGTAATAAAATCGAATGTTATATTAAAAATCTTGATTGGGCATCAAATCCGGCTGATTTTTATTACAAATTAGAGACAGGTGGGGAGGTTAAAAAAGCGACAACAGAGTGTGTAAAGGTGTTTCAAGTATATGGTTATCCAAAATATATCAGTGCTGCAGTACAGATTGACAGATCAACCAATAATTTTGACTATTTCGATTGGAACCGTGAACCTGTGTGGACAAAAGAGACTCTGTTTCTTAAGATATTGACCGAGGGGGAGGCAACCCTCTATGTTTACAAGGAGAATAA